>JAGLNY010000115.1 GCA_023139255.1 Spirochaetales bacterium | reverse complement strand
CGGGAACGTTTTAAGACTTTTCGCGATGCTGTCCTGAAGGATAAAAACCTGCAGATGTACCTACTGCTGATAAACACATCAGGGACAACCCTGGTCACAATTCCTTTTCTTATCCTTTACGGCCGTACCCATTTTGCTGTCTCAGGCAGTATGGTGGGAACATTCCTGTTGGTACAGATGAGCGGGAGCCTGGCAACCAATATCATCCTTAATCTGATAAATAAAAACCAGCGATATAAAGGGATTCTCTATATGTTTATTATTACGGGAACCGTAGTGCCGCTTTCTGCGTTGCTTCTTGCATCAAGCCAGATGCTCTATAGTATCGTTTTTCTTTTAAGCGGGATTGGATTGGCGCTGTATCAGATTGCAGCTCCCGGTGTGTTACTTGAAATATCGAACGAAGTTAACCGTCCGGTTTATACCGGGTTGGCCGGGGCTGGAAGTCTTATGAATATCATATACCCGATTATCGCCGGTGTGCTTATCCGGGTAATCGGATTTCCTGCAGTCCTGATTCTCTCATCGCTGATTATTTTTTCCGGGATTTTTGCGGCAAAACGTATAGACTGCAGGAGAATTACCGGTAAATAAGAGCATTAGTATGGGACAGTCACTAAGGTGTAGATTGCTTTCTGTAAATTTAAGTGCTGAAGATTACTGATGTATTGACTTATTAACAGCTTGTGACGTATAATATATATATGTACGTCTACGGGAGGTTGAAATGAATTCAAAATTGACGCTTCGGCTTGATAAAGATATCATTGAAGAAATTAAGATTTTTGCTTTAAAACATAAACGGTCTATAAGTTCTTTAACTGAAGATTTATACAAAAAAGTTCTTATTAATAAGGAAGGAGGGGCAGCTGCAATTTTATCACCTATTGCAAAAAAATATAAAGGTATTTTAGGAACAGAAAAAATTGATATCGAAAAACAAAAATTAGAATATCTTAAGGAAAAACATTTAAAATGATAAAAGCATATATAGATTGTAATATATTAATTGACTGGTTACTCGATAGAGAACCCTATTCATATTATGCAGCAAAAATAATTGAACTTACAGAACAAAAGAAGATACAAAGCTATGTAACACCGCTAATTTTAGCAAATACCTATTATATCATCTCAAAGACACTGAATAAAAAAGTTGCAGATGAATTCATAAAGGATTCACTTAAGCTTTTCACATTTATTGATATGACTGAAGATATTATAAGAAGTGCTATAATCAACAAACATAAAGATTTTGAAGATGATTTACATTACAATACTGCAACAGCATTTTCATTAGATTATTTAATAACCAGAAATAAAAAAGATTTTAAAAACGAAAAAATACAGGTTGTAGATGCTGAAGAATTTCTAACAATAGATTTTAATTAGAGGATCCATTGAAAAGACGATAACTTCGCCTTTTCAATGGATCCTCTATCTTGTCTTATAATTTTATGTTCGTACTCATTTTCCAAGTATTTCTGCCAGTTCTTCAGCAGTAATGAATTGTGCTTCATACGAGGATCCATTGATCTCAATCTGGCGGACAAAAGATCTTATATGGTTTTCCGATCCTTTTTCCAGATTTTCATACATCCGTGTGATATTTTCTTTGTCTGTTTCTGAGAGCAGAACCCTTAGGTCTTTGATATCAAGGTCCTCAATGATTGCCCCGACTATAAAAGCGTCGGTTAGTGAAGCGGATCCCTTTTCAATCAGTTGATCATATAGATCGGCAAGTTCAGGGTTGGTAAATAAACCGCGGGTGTCATCGAGTATCGGGTCATCAATACCATAAGTTTCCATGACAGTAAGGACTGCCTCCATGTGTGTCTGTTCACTGTTGGCAATATTTGTAAAAATTCTTATTCCCCAGATGTCACCAAGTTCCATGTATACATCACGGGCAAGTTTTTCCTCTTCACGCATCAGGATCAGGCCATTATACTCTTCCAGGCTTAAGTCTGACGGCAGTACGACTGCAGATTCCTGTTGTTCAACGGTTTCAATTTGCGGAATAGTTTCTACGGCCCCCTCAGCAAACAGGACAGCTGGAACCGGTATCAGTAAAATCAGTATAGTAGCTAAAATAATTAATTTTTTCATTTTATTTCTCCCTTGTATAAAAAACCTTTTTTATTTTGCGAGAGATAGGTATTTCTCTCTCTCTATGATAAAAATAGAAACAGGAGATAAAGATTAGGTGTGTTGAAGGTTAAGGTTTGATAATGAAGAATTACTGAATGAATACCTGAAAAATTGTTTTAGGTGCAGGTTTATAGTAAGGTATGATAATATATAATAGCTTAACGTATAAAACAGAAAATATATGAGTAAGGAGATATTTATGGAAAAGAGAGGAATGATAATTAGTTGTATAATAATTTTGGCTTATTTTCTCTTCCCAGCTTCATTGTTTGCGGCAGGTGGAGTTGAGGAGGAAATAATAAAAGAGCAGATCCCGTTTGACATAGCTGTTTTTATCCCGGGCGTCGTAGCCGGCAGTGCGGTGTATGAACAACTCGTTTCCGGTGCCGAAAGAGCTGCAGCTGAGTACGATAATGCTGCAGTGAAAGTGCTTGAAGGTGGTTTTAACCAGGGAGAGTGGGAAGAAAAAGTCATGTCGCTTGCAGCTACCGGGGAGTATGAATTGATAGTTTCCGGGAATGGTGCAATGCCGTATGTTGCGATGCCGGTTGCCGAAGCATTTCCGGATCAGAAATTCCTTATACTTGACTCAATCATCGAACATCCCCAGATGCATACAATTCTCTACAACCAGATTGAGCAGGGCTATATGATAGGATATCTTGCCGGACTCATTACGAAAAGTGCTATGACAAGTGCTAACAGTGACCTGAAAATCGGGATGATCGCCGGTCAGGAATATCCCGCAATGAACATAATGATCCAGCCGGGATATGAAATGGG
>JAGLNY010000114.1 GCA_023139255.1 Spirochaetales bacterium | reverse complement strand
ATGATGGATGCAGGTGTTGATATCATATTAACGATTGCCGGCGGAGCCAACCAGGGAGTAATAGCTGCAGCAATGGAACGCGGGGTATATGTCCTGTACTTTGACGATGACAGTTATGATGTTGCCCCGGGGACTATTGTCGGGTGTACTGAGCTGATGCAGGACAGGGCAGCTTATGAAAGTATTAAATCAGCAATTGAGGGAACACTCGAATTCGGTATCGCACAGATCGTTACTACAGCAGACGGGTACCTGGATTTTGTTGACAGCAATCCGCTGTATACTGAATCAGTTTCCAGGGAAGTGCAGGCAGAGATGGATAAGATGCTTGCTGAAATAAGAGGTGGAGAGATAAACCTCGAGATCCCTAAATACTGGTAAGGGAACGGGAGACGGGGAGACCGGAGGCTGGAGACAGCAGTTGCAAAGCAACTGCCAAGGCAAGTACTCTTGCCCGTTATCCATCCCAACACTATGTAAAGGAGGACCCTATGGGATATCTGGTTATGCAGGGTATAACAAAACTTTACCCAAACGGGAATATCCTTGCCAATAACTCCGTGGATCTGGAAATCAGGGAACATGAGATCCATGCCGTAGTGGGGGAAAACGGCGCAGGAAAAACCACACTAATGAAAATTCTTTATGGGTTGGAAAGACCGGATTCAGGTAAAATACTGCTTGATAACCGTGAAGTAACAATTCAAAGCCCTCTTGATGCGGACAAATTGGGTATTGGGATGGTGCACCAGCACTTTAAACTCATCCCTGATTTTTCTATTGCAGAGAATGTTACTCTTGGAATTGAGCCGGTTAAACACGGTATTTTTCTTAACCAGGCTGCTGCTGTGAAAAAAGTACAGCGGGTAATTGAAGAATACGGATTTGACCTGGATCCCGGCCAAAAAGTCTCCCGGCTCACAGCAGGACAGATGCAGCAAGTCGAAATTGTTAAAATACTCTACCGGAATGCACGCCTGCTCATCCTGGATGAGCCCACATCTGTTCTTACCGAACAGCAAATCCATCGTTTGTTTGATACCCTTCGAAATCTTGTAAAGCTGGGCAGGACAATCATTATTATTACCCACAAACTTGATGAGGTTAAGTCAATATCTGATCGTGTAACAGTTATGCGGAATGGGCAGGTAGCAGCGGTTCGGAATACCGCTGAGGTTGATGAAAAAGAGCTCTCAAAACTCATGATCGGGGAAAGCGTAATTTTCCAGTTTAATCGTGAAGGTGCGGAGATGAAAAAGGGCAAGGAAACCCTTGAACTGAAAAATGTTACTGTACAATCCCGGAGAGGCCGTCCCCCGCTTCTGGATTCATTCAATCTCACCATTCATCAGGGAGAAATTGTAGGTGCGGCTGGAGTCGCAGGAAATGGGCTTGATATTCTTGAGAATGTGGTAAGCGGGCTGATCCCGATAGATAGCGGGACAATAAAGCACGATGGTAAGAATGTCACAAACCTGTCTACATACACCTTAAGAAAACAGGGTCTTGCCTATGTCCCTGCAGACAGACAGCAGAGGGGAGCCAGCCTGGAATCTTCACTCCTTGATAATATGATTATCTCTACCCATCACTCATTTATGCAGAACGGAGTTATCAGACAGAAGGAAATAACCAATTTCGGGAATAGTCTACTGGAAAAATTTTCAATTAAAAGCGATCTCGATGTACCTATAGGAACGGCTG
>JAGLNY010000113.1 GCA_023139255.1 Spirochaetales bacterium | reverse complement strand
CCTCGATGTACCTATAGGAACGCTTTCCGGCGGCAATATCCAGAAAGTTATTCTTGCACGGGAGCTGGCGGCACTTAAGGATTTTATCCTGTTTTCAGAACCAACCTGGGGACTGGATATAGCTTCCAGCCAGTTTGTTTATGAAAACATTCTTGCCTGCCGGCGAAAAGGGAAGGCAATTTTGCTCATCTCCTCAAACCTTGAAGAAATCCTTGGACTCGCAGATACTATTATTGTGCTGTACCGGGGTCGAATTGCAGGCAGGTTCCCGAATAACCCTGATCTTTCCAGAGAACTGATTGGTGAATATATGCTGGGTCTGCGTGATGACTTCAAGGAAGGTGAGTAGCATATGGCGATGAAACGTAAGCTCAACAATGCCGTGGTTACCGCACTTGGTCTTGGCATCACAATCGGAATTGCAGTAATAATTGCTGTTATTTTGATGGTTATTTTCAGCAAAGAACCAGCCAAAACAATGTACTATTTTTTTCTTGGACCTTTCAGTAATAGATACTATCTGGGGAATATGCTGAATTCATCAATACCCTTGATTTTTACCGGCCTTGGGATAGCCGTTGCCTTTAAATCCTCAGTCTTCAATCTGGGCGGGGAGGGGCAGATCTATGCAGGTGCCCTGATAACAACGGCGGTCTGTCTGGCTTTACCCGGCTTTAACGGGGTTCTGGGAGGGGTTCTTGCCCTTGCTGCCGGAATGCTGAGCGGTGCTTTGCTTGCCGGACTCTCCGGGTATTTCAGGATGAAGTGGGGTACAGACCTGCTTATCTCATCGTTCCTTATTTCAAGTGCCGTGGTACTGATTATTAACTTCTTTATAACCGGCCCGCTGGATGACCCGGCCAGCAGTCTTCTTGCAACCCCAAAAATAGCAGAGCAGTATAGACTTCTGCAGATATTTAAGCCTTCAAAACTCGACATCAGTATATTTTTTTCCTTACTGGCCGCCGGGTTGATATATTTCCTCATGTATTACACGCACCGGGGATATGAGATGAGAATGTGCGGTCAAAACAGGGAATTTGCGAGGTATGGGGGCGTGAAAGTATCAACCTATCTTCTGCTTCCCATGGTACTGAGCGGGGCTTTGCATGGACTTGGCGGTGGGCTGAGTATCATGGGAACTCATTATATGGCCCTGAAAGAGGTAACCTTCGGTATGGGGTGGAATGGGATTGCAGTAGCCCTGATAGCCATGAACAATCCCCTTGGAGTTATTCCAGCGGCAATCTTTTTTGCATACCTGGATGCAGGAGCTAAAACGGCGATGCTTCATTCAGATGTAACCTTCGAGATTGCGGCAATTATACAGTCGGTCATTTTCTATCTGGTAACTGCCAGGGCAATTTATTCATTTGTCCGGAAAAGACGCAGGAGGATAATACTATGAATGATAATGCATTTACATTTCCTATCATCCATAATGCAGTCTCCATAATGACTCCCTTTCTCCTGGCCGCTACCGGTGGTTTGTTTACTGAGCTGACCGGGACATTGAATATTGCACTTGAAGGGTTAATGCTAATTGGTGCATTCAGCAGTGTGGTTTTTACCTACTTAACAAACAGTCTGTTTCTGGGAATAATCCTGGGCGTTGCCGCATCAATGCTGGTTTCCTCTCTTTTTGGTATCATAAGCCTTAAAATGAGAGCAAATGTTTTTATCTGCGGTTTGGCCACAAACCTGCTGGCATCCGGGCTTACCGTTGTTCTCTCTTTTCAGCTGTTCGGGAACAAGGGGGTTATCCGGTTTCCTGATATTCCAAAACTTCCGGTACTTTCCGTTCCTGTCCTTCAGAAAATACCCGTTCTGGGTGATATCCTGTTTGGGCACAATATTCTCGTCTATATAAGCTGGCTTTGTCTGGTTCTTGCAGCGGTAGTTATCTACCGAACCCCATTTGGGCTTAGGCTCAGGGGAACGGGAATAGGGAGCAGGACGATTCAATCCCTTGGTCTGAAACCGGTAAATTATCAATTAAAGGCAATTCTCATTTCAGGGTTAACCTGCGGCCTTGCCGGGGCTGTACTCACCCTTAATCTGTCAGCCTTTGTCCCTAACATCACTTCAGGACGAGGTTGGATAGCGCTTGTGGTGATTTACCTGGGGAATAAGAAACCATTGGGAATCCTTATTGCGGCATTTGTGTTCGGTTTGGCTGAGTCCTTCTCTATTTTCGCTCAGGGTGCAATAAATATTCCGGCAGATTTTATTCTGGCGTTTCCGTATATAATTAC
>JAGLNY010000112.1 GCA_023139255.1 Spirochaetales bacterium | reverse complement strand
GGTGTATGACCGGTTTTTGTAAGGAGATTATGTGTATGAAAGCTGCAGTTTTGCTGGGAAAAGAGAAAATTGAAGTAAAGGAAGTTGATAATCCGGCAATCAGGGATGATGAAGTGCTGGTTAAACTTAAAAAATGCGGGATTTGCACCCTGGAGCAGCGGCTTTTTACGGGAGAAATGCAAATTTATTATCCCATAATCCCGGGTCATGAAGCCTCAGGTGAAGTTGCTGCAGTTGGGGATGCCGTGCACTCCGCAATTGCCCCCGGGACAAGAGTGGCGATAGACCTGATTACCCGCTGCGGGGAGTGTCATTACTGTCGGACCGGGAAATCAAATATGTGCATGAACAGGTTCAGGAAGGGGATAAAAATTCTGGGGGGCTTCGGCGAATATATTTCGGTTAAGGCATCTCACGTATACCCTTTCCCGGAATCCCTGACTTTTGAGGAGGCGACGTTTGCCGAACCGGTTGCCTGCTGTATTCACTCATTGAAAAGCATACAGCTGACACTGGGAGAGGACCTGCTTATTCTGGGGGCAGGACCGATGGGACTGATGCATCTTCAGGCAGCCAGGACAATGGGTGCCAGGGTGTTTGTTTCTGACCCGGATGAGGGTCGGCTTCAGAAAGCCCTTGAACTTGGCGCTGCGGCAGCGGTGAATCCCCTGCAGGGAGCAGTGCAGGATGTAATCCGCTTATACACGGAGGGGAGAGGCGTTGATGCAGCGGTTGTTACGACACCAGCGCCTTCGGCCCTGAAAAATGCCATTGACTCAGTCGCAAAAACCGGGAGAATTAATGTGTATACTTCTTATAATGATAAACCCGTCTTTCCGATAGACGTAAACACCATTCACAGGAGTGAATATTTAATAACCGGAACCGAAGGAAGAACGGAATATGATTTTTACCAGGCTGTCAGGCTGCTTTCATTCGGGTATATTGATGTTAAGCCGATTATCAGCAAAACGGTCGGGATGGTTGAGATTGAGGAAGGGATCCGGGCTGCATTATCGAGCAAAACTTACCGGGTATTGCTTTCACATGAGGATTAACAAGAGGATTGAGTATGATTTTAGTTTTTGATATAGGAACCACAGCTGTAAAAGGCGCAGTATTCTCAATGACCGGGAGACTTTTGCATAAAGAGTCAGCTCCTGTACAGCATATTCCGTCAAGAAATTCTCATGTCCATGAAACAGATCCTGAGGAATGGATTCGGATAATTACAGAATTGAACCAAAAACTTTTTCAAAGTACCAGCTTAACTGCTGCAGTTGGCAAAGTGCAGGCAATTGTTGTTAGCGGTAATGGTCCGACGATGATCCCGGTAGACAAACACGGAAAGGCTCTCTCTCCGGCAATGACCTGGTTGGACAGAAGGGGTATAGAGGAATCCGGGATAATCAAGAAGCTGAGCGGGATATCTATTGATCCCTCTTTCTATTTACCGAAAGCTTTATGGGTAAAAAGACATGCCTCTGAACTCTATGAAAAAACAGCGTTTTTTTTATCATGCAGTGAGTATGTAGTTATGAATCTTACCGGGGAAGCCGCAATGGTTTTTCCGGGGGAAGGGCTTGAGAATTTTATCTGGACAGATGAACTGCTTGATATAACCGGGCTGGATAAAAATAAGTTTCCCCCCTTTGTTGAGCCCGGCAGTCAGCTGGGAACAGTTACCTCGACAGCAGCAAATAGTATTTGTCTGGGTAGAGGAATCCCTGTATATGCAGGCGGACCGGACTTTATCGTCTCACTTCTTGGGACTGCGGCGGTTAAACCGGGCAGGGCTTGTGACAGGGCAGGAACTTCTGAGGGAATCAATATCTGTTCAAGGGTTAAGATTGATGATACACGCTTAATGTGCTACCGGCATGTGATACGTGAATTCTGGAATGTTACAGGAATAATCTCCACATCAGGGAAAGCCCTGGAATGGTTCCGGGACAACATCTACCAGAAAAAGCTGGATTATGAGGCTATTGATGAACGTGCTTCCATGATTCCTGCCGGTGCCGGCAAGCTGCTGTTCCTTCCCTATCTAACCGGTGAACGTGCCCCGTTATGGGACCCGAACGCCCGGGGTATTTTTATAGGGCTTTCACTGCATCATACAATAGATGATATGGCCAGGGCTGTCCTGGAATCAACCGGGTTTGCTATTCGGGATATCCTGACGGTGATGGAAGAACGCAGTATTTTAATTGATGAATTGAGAATAACCGGTGCACCGGCGAAAAGTGACGTGTGGAATCAGATAAAAGCAGATATAACCGGAAAAAGAATTCTTGTACCGGAAATCACCGATTCAGAACTGGTGGGAGATGTCTGCCTTGCTCTCTATGGTATGGGAGAATACAGTTCTCTGGAAGAGGTATCTGAACAGATGGTCAGGATCAGTCAAGTTTTTGAGCCTGGGATAAACAGTAGTATCTATAATGATTTATTCGGGGTTTACCGGGAAACCTATAGAACATTGAAGCCGCTCTTTGCTGAGCTGGCAGCAATACAGGAAAAGGGGTAGTCTCATGAGTGTCGGAAAACAGATTAGGATGAGCTCAATTTTCAGGAAAAGTACCGGAAAAACCGTTGTCGTGGCTGTCGATCACGGCGGGATTGCGGGACCTATGAAAGGTATTAATGATGCAGTTAAGATGGTCAGGGAGTGCGTAGCAGGGGGTGCTGACAGTATTTTGACCACCCGAGGATTTGCCCGTGCTGCAGAGGGCGCCTGGGACAGGAGTACCTCTCTTATTCTCAGGTTGACTGGTGGTTTCACTATTCTTGGTGGTGAGTTTGAGGAAGAATTGATTTCATCAGCTGAGACTTCCCTGCTGTATGGGGCTTCCGGGGCTGCTGCAACCGTTAAGTTCGGGCATAGGCGTGAGGGTGCATTTACCATGCAGACTTCCCTTTTGGCTGATGCATGTGAACGATGGGATCTTCCCTTAATGATAGAGGCAATGGCTCATGGTAAGGACATGAAAATTGCCGACCCCTTCGGCATCGCACTCGCTGCCAGGGCTGCCGCGGAAATCGGTGCCGATATTGTGAAAACCTATTATACCGGGGATCCTGACAGTTTCAGAAAGGTGATTGAGGGGTGCCCTGTCCCTGTGGTTATTCTTGGCGGCGAAAAATCCGGTAGTATCGAACAGATATTCAGTGATGTCTACTATGCGATGCAGGCGGGTGCCCGGGGAATAGCTATTGGCCGGAATATATGGCATGAGGATAATACCAGGGTAATGGTTGAGGCGATGGCGGCACTTGTCCATGAAAATGCCACTATCGGGCAAGCTTTGAAGCATGTGGGAGTTTGATTCAAGTTACTCAAGGTCTCAATTTATCTCTGGACAGGCTTAACGCAAGCTCCGGCAGCTGAAGCAATCGTGTGTGGCCAAGGAGACTTGAGTCGAAGCATTATTTCCCCCATACACAGTGTTTTATTGATTGCCTGTTCCATTTCTTTACTCCTGATTCTCAGATTTTCGTGCTGCTTCGACCAGCTTCATGGC
>JAGLNY010000111.1 GCA_023139255.1 Spirochaetales bacterium | reverse complement strand
CAGGATTATACTGGGCAAAAATCATGGTAGTAGAACTAAATATCAGTAAAATCAAAAGTAAAATAGCTAATTTCTTCATGTATTTCCTCCAAAAATATAGGAAGGGAGACAACCATCTATATTAAGTTCTCTCCCTTAATCTCTGACTTAATAAACAAAAAAAATAAATATACGTTACATGGATTTGAAGTTCTTGATTGGAAGTATCCATATTTTTATATAGCAAAATTGTATTACAAATCAAAAACTTCTGGTTAATTGGCAGTTCTTACCGGGAAGTAGGCTCAAAAAGAGTTACCTTATGATGTTTTTTAATCAAAGCACGTCCAGTCTGGAAATCCGGGATATCACCCATGGCAATTGATTGAATAAGTATATTACCCAGAGCCGTCGCTTCAACAGGACCTGCACTTACATGCATACCGGATACATCAGCAGTCAATTGATTAAGAATAGTGTTTTTACAGCCTCCCCCAATTATGTAGAGGGTATCGAAATGCATCCCGGTGACATCAGCCAGCTGTTTTGTATACCGGAAGTATGCATCTGCAAGTCCCCGATAGATTACAGCCATAAATTCACCTTTACTTACCGGGACAGCGAACCCTTTTTCCCTGCAGTAATCCTCAATCCTCTCAGTCATGGGAATCCCAGCTGAATCAGGTTTTAGAAATCGGTTATCATTCGGGTCTATGGAAGACGGGAAATCTGCACACGCAAGTGTTTCTGCGTCAAGTTCCGCAAAAGAGATAGCTTCACCGTCTGCTTCCCACCATCGTATACATTCCTGTTGAATCCACATTCCCATAATATTCTTTAAAAACCTGATTTTACCGGTTGCAGATCCCTCATTTGTAAAATTATACTTTAATGATTTATCAGTAATAATCGGTTTTTCAGATTCAATACCAAGTAATGACCATGTTCCGCTGCTCAAATAAAGATACGGGATATCAGTAACTGCCGGAACTGCCGCTACGGCACTAGCAGTGTCATGGCTGCCCCCTGCTATAACCTTTACACCCTCATGTGCGCCGATCTCAGCAGCAACGTCTTCCCTGAGATCACCAAGAACAGTTCCGCTCGGGACCACCTCACCGAAGAGCTCCCGGTCAAGCCCGATACTATCAATAATTTTCCAGGACCAATCTTTTGTAACCGGGTTGTAGAGCTGAGAGGTTGTGGCATGTGAATACTCATTTTTTGCGATGCCGCACAACCAGAAATTTAATAAATCCGGGAATGAGAGATACCTTTTTGCAGCCCCCAGAAGATCCGGTTGATACTTTTTCATTGCTGCAAGCTGAAATAGCGTATTCAGCTGCATAAACTGGATACCGGTCTCCTTATAAACATCTTCACGGGAAATTTTACTAAAAACCTCTTCCATCATCCCATCGGTACGGGAATCACGGTAGTGATAGGGAAGTCCGATTAATGCACCATGAGCATCCAGCAAGCCGTAATCCACACCCCAGGTATCAATGCTGATCCCGGCAATATCTGCAGGATAGAGGGTAAAAGCTTTCTTAAGTCCTTTTTTGATTTCAGAGAAAATATAGAGAATATCCCAATAGACATTCCCGTTTACCAGTTCATTTCTTGTAACAAACCTATTCGTTACGGTAAACTCTTGAAGATTTCCCACAACAACCCGGCCGGTCGAGGCGCCCAGATCCACTGCTATATATTTCTTCATTATAATTTCCTCCAGAAAAACTCAACGTAAAGATTACTTCTTGCGGTGGAGTCAGACATGAGATAGTAAATACTGTTCAGCCTCCAAACACCATAAACCATTGTTCTTTTTTACTATCGTATCTAATTCTGCAAAAATCGGGTTTTCTTTCCCTGCCGCTGAAAAATCAGTAATAGCTGTAAGGGGTAAATCAATATGGGTATACATCAGCTTTTTCCCGCCGGGAATTGACGGCAGGTTAAGTATTGTTTCAATTACCGCATTCATCCCCCCAATGTGTGTAATCATTGCAGCGGGGTTCAGAAGGCCTTTTTCCATCATCTCAAGAGACTCTCGCATATCCTCGGTATTTCCACCGCTTGTACCGACGAGATGATGAGCTGCATAGTGCACGTTGTAAAAATTGAGTTCTGCGGCAAATTCTGTACTGCTTGGTCCGGCAAAGAAGTTAAGACATCCATCTTTACCAAGAATTTTATCCCCCTGCTCTACTACCGGACGAACAGGAGCCATTACCAGGACATCATCATATCCCTTTCCTTCTGTATATCCCATCAGGGCTTCTACGGGATCCTGTGCTTTACCGGTATTAAGATATACCAGTTTAATGCCTAACTCAGCTGCATGTTCAACAGTATACAGTTGTGCAGCCCGTTCAAGGCGTGCATCATCAATATCAGTTACTACAAGCAGACCGGGCTTCA
>JAGLNY010000110.1 GCA_023139255.1 Spirochaetales bacterium | reverse complement strand
GCGAGTATTGCCGCGTTTCCGCCTTTCACTATTCCCATATTGTGAACATATGTTCCCTGGGTAATATGATACATTGCATGATAAGTACCGACGATGCATGAAACCGGCTCTGAAAGGGATCCCATAAAAAAAGCTTCACCTACATAAGGGAGAAGACAATCCATCTCCATAACCTCATTCGGGATTACCACATGGGTTGCATTTCCGCCTATCCACCTGAATGAATATCCGGGTGCCTCAAGACTTCCTTTATAGTTCAGGGCTGGTTGAATCGAGAATTTCTGACCTTTTGTAAATTTTTTGGACCATTTTCTGCCAACTTCAAGAATTATACCGCAAAATTCATGACCAACTATGGTTGGATTAACCGCAATATCATCGGGAACTCTTTTATGATCCGCTCCCTGATTTGCGGCTTTATGCGTAGACATACAGATACTGTTTGTTATAATTTCTGCCAATATTTCATCTTCTTTCATTTCGGGAAGGTCAAATTCTTCCAGGCGAAGATCCTTTTTCCCATATATACGTACAGCTTTTGTTTTCATCTTTTTCTCCTGTTTTAGTGTTTAATGGTGCTGTGGAGCGGCTTATCTGGTTAACATTTACCTAGTTAAGCATTACCTGACCACCGGTAACCGGTACAGCCTGACCAGTTTCATACTGTTGTTCAACAATATAAAATATAGCTTTCATAACATCCATAATTTTACAGCCTCTATTAAACGGCACCCTTCCCTCATAATATTTCCTCACATCTTCTACAGATTTCGCTCCAGGAACCTTACCGGCCTGAAAGTACTGTAAAAACAAACCCTTCTCCGGGTCTGACCAAAGAGGACCATCCAGAAAATTACCCGGACATATTGAGTTCACTTTAATATTATCTGTAACAAGCTCAAGAGCAAAACTTTGTGTAAGGCCGATAGTACCAAACTTGGCACCGGCATATGCTCCATTTTTATTGGAACCTTCCAATCCCGACTTTGAACTGATTGTAATAATATCTGTCATATAATGGCTGGATGCTGCATTCTGATAAGATAATAATCTTGCAGCGTGCTTTGCACACAGAAAAAACCCTGTATAATCAACTGAAGTCACAAAATTAAAATCCTTTAACTCCATCTCTTTTACACTACCCGCTTTCAGGACACCGGCATTGCTGATAAAAATATCCAGACCGCCGGTTTCAAATGCTACAGTCTCCATCATTGCCGCCACGGAATCTTCATTTGTTACATTCACTTCCACAGCTTTGGCAATAATCATTCCATGTTTTTCATTAAGCTGAGAGGCTAATTTCTCCGCGCCTGTGTAATTCAAATCAGCAATATACACAAACGCCCCGTTATCAGCAAGTACAGAAACCATACCTTCGCCGAATCCTTGTGCACCGCCTGTTACAAGCGCAATTTTACCCCGTACCACATCAGCCCGGTTTTCTGATCCTGCCGTTCCCGGCATTACTGAACAGCCCTTTTCGGTGACTGACTCAGTATAATCCTTCCCGATCCTGATAACCCTATTTTCTCCCAGCAAAATTGTTTCTGGAAACCGGTGTGTTGAGACAGTATATTGATTGAATTTTTCTTTAATGTTACTGAGAAGTGTACTGACATCCTCATTGTTAGCAGGATCATACCCTTCTGTTTCTATCACAAGACCAACAGTACCTGCAGTATTTTCTGC
>JAGLNY010000011.1 GCA_023139255.1 Spirochaetales bacterium | reverse complement strand
ATCATCATTATTATTGTAGATTTCGTGGCCAATTTGCCCTGTCAATTCTGATAATGTTGCTTGAGTTTCACCTATAGATGTACTATAGTTGTTTTATAATATATTCAAAGAGGTGAGGTTTTTAAAATTACCTCAGGTACAGGAAAGAATAGTATGAGTGATAATTTTGATTATGAAGCTGCCAGAAAATTTCTCAAAACAAAATCAGAAAGAAAAAAGCAATACTCACATGAGTTATATACAAAGGCCAAAAAAGAGGCTGAAGATATTATTTTAGCTATACAAAAAAGTTTTCCGGTTACAAAAATATATCAGTGGGGTTCTCTTCTTTCACCAGAGCATTTTGATGAAAATTCTGATATCGATATCGCTGTGGAAGGACTCAATTCGGCAGAGGATTTCTTTAAACTCTATGGGATTGCCCTGAATAAAACGTCTTTTCCTCTGGATCTTGTTGAAATGGAAAAAGTTGGTGAGCTGAACCGTAAATCGATTATCGAAAAAGGGAAGTTGATATATGAAAAACAGTGATTTGAGCATGTTGGTTGGAGAGATCAAAAAGACCATTTTTCAATTAACTAAAATGAATCAGAAATATATGAACTTTTCCGAAAAGCGAAGTAGTTTTCCTGATAATTTTGATCTCATTGTTCTTGCTGAGATAATAACAGATTATTATACTTGCCTTGAAACAACTTTCTTAAGGATTTCTCAAGCCTTTGAAAATAACCTGGAAAAGAAGAGATGGCATGCAAATTTGTTAGAGAGAATGGTGGTCGAGATTCCCGGTGTGCGAAAAGCATTGCTGACAGACAAATCATACAATTTGCTGAAGGAAATTATGCGTTTCCGGCATTTTAAAAGATACTATTTTGAGATGGATTATGACAAAGACCGGATTGATTTCCTGGAAAAGAAATACAAAGAAGTTATTCCTTTTGTTTCGCAGGAGCTGGAACTCTATATTACATTTTTACAGGAATTGATTAATTAAGACTGATGTCCAATATCAGTTGTTGCTATTCCTGAATTCTGTTGCAGTCATCCCGGTAACTTTTCTGAACTGAGCTGCAAATTTCTGTGAAGATGCATAATGAAGTTCATATGCTATATCAGTGATTGAGAAACCGGTGTCCTGCAGTAATCTTTTTGCTTCCCTGATTCTTTCTTTTGCCTGATAACTTTTTATGGACATTCCCGTTTCACGTAAAAAAATTCTCGACAGCTGACGGTATGAAAGATTGAGTGATACCTACATTTGAAGAAAAGGTTATAGAGGTGTTGGAAACAACTCAGATTGTCCAGGACTGGAAAGGGAACATCTGCGAGATAGGAAAAGAGTTCGGGACAGAACATCTTCGGGATGCAATAGACTTCGTGACGAGAAGATGGGTCAGGTGTCCTGTTGAAACCTGGGATGACTGGAAGGCTATGAAAGAGAGATATAATGCTAACGATCCTGCACGCCTGCCGACAGAGGCCAAAGCGCTTGGTGCTAAACTTGATGAACGTACATGGCTTACAAGGCTTTCTCAATGATTTCACCTGAAATGGCAAAAGAGTTTCTATTCCCGGCGTGGAAGCAATGGGGAGAGATAATTCGATCATATAATATACCGATTTATGGTATGGATAGTGATGGTTTTGTGGGTCAGCTTATTCCGCTCTGGATTGATGCCGGTATAAATGTCTGCGATCCAATGGAAGTAGCGGCTCATAATGATATCGTTGCCATGCGGGAGCAGTTTGGTAAAAAGATGGCATTCAGGGGTGGTGTTGATAAAAGGAAAATGGCAGCCGGCGGCAGGGAGTTGGAAGAGGAACTGTTAAGAATAAAACCTGTTGTAGATAGCGGCGGATATATCCCCTCATGTGATCATGGGATTCCTTCTGATGTTTCCTGGCCGAATTATCTGCAGTATATGAAAGGGCTGGCGCGTTTAACTGGCTGGTTGAGATAATTGTAATAGTCGAATACTTTTCACGCTTTATTAAGCCTCTTAATTACAATACGATACGACGACGGTATTCGGATGGTGAGCAGCCGGTATATTTCCGTATACAGGCTGCAAAATATTGACTGCTGGAATAACCGCAATTAAAAGCAATCTCAGTAATAGGGAGGTCTGCTTTCCGGAGCAGTGTGCAGGCTTTACGACACCTGAGCCGATTGAAATAATTCCCGGGTGTCTGTCCTTTCTCTTTAATAAATAATTCGAAAAAGCGTGTTTTTCCTAATCCTGCAGCGAAAGCCATATCGTGTACTGTCAGATTATCGGCACTATGCATCTCCATAAACTGGCAGGCTTTGGCTATGGGGGAACTCCTCTTCTGTTCTCCGGGATTGATAAAGCAGGAGAGGGCTGTGAGCAGCACTTGAAGAATACTATTTCGCAGTTCGCATTGTTTTAAGGATTTATCACCCGGACCCGCCTGTTCCTTCATGATTGATGCCAGCAATCGGCAGCAGGTTTCAGTTTTAGAATCCACCGGGGTTGTTCCCAGATTAATCCCATTCCAGAGGCCGCTGAACAATTTGAGTTCTTCAGGATTCATCCCCAATCCAATTTCTGCTCCCTTGGTTTCCGGATCAAAAACAATATAAAGAAGTTCACCGGGAGCTATCAGACTGTCATATCCTCGGTGGGGAAGGTCAGGCGGAGTAAGCCCCAGAACTCCCCCCGTAAGCTGGAGCCTTTCTCTGCAGGAGTCCTGTTCAATTTCCCAGATAAATTCTCCACTGTAAGCGTACGTGAGTTCAAACCCCCGATTCACATGCCATGGCAGATTCCTTGCTGTCAGGGAATGAACCAATCCGAGTTCTTTTATTATCGGCATCTGAAGCCGGTTGAGATCAGGATGGATAGAATCAGGTTTTCTTTTCATGTGCTTGGTTCTTGTCAAATAATGTATAAAATCTTCCGGTACATAATATTGGAAGTGTTTCAACATAACATGCAGTATCTTTGAATGCAAGATATAGATTAGATGGAGACTGTAATGATAGTAAAAGATAAAAAAATCCTCCGGGATTTAGCAAAGCGTGTAAAAGAGGCTGCGGATAACCCCCTGCAGGAAAAACGACGGGAACAGTGGCGGCGTCATAATGCCCTAGGACCTGGTATGCCGTTGATTCTCATCTTTCCTGAAGGCTCCTGGGAGGAACTTATTCCGCAAAGTTCGCTGAAGTGTGAGGGGCCGAAGGCCGGTAACATTGAGACAGCACTCCGCCGGACACTCTATTATCATGAGGTGATACCGGACGATCAGCCTGGTGAAGCATTTTGGAGGGTTCCCAAGCAGTTTGCCTCAACCGGGTGGGGTATACAGGAGCGAAAGATTTCCAGTTCAGAATCCCGTGGTGCCTGGCACTTTGATCCGGTAATTAAAGAATTCAGTGATTTGAAGCGGATCAAGACCCCCCGCATTACTTATAATGAAGAGGAAACGGAAAGAAACAGGGCAGAAATGGAGGATCTTTTTGATGGAATCCTGCCTGTACAAGTAAAAGGGGCAGGGCGTATCAGCTATCATTTAATGCAGCAGTATACACTGTGGCGTGGATTGGAAGAGATGATGATGGATATGTACCTGAATCCCGGGATGCTCCATGAAGCAATGGCAAGGCTGACTGAGGGGCATAAAGAGATTCTCCGACAGTACCGGGAGCAGGATTTGCTGGAGTTGAACAGGGATGGTACGTATCACAACTCCGGGGGTAATGGCTATCTTAAAAATGAGCTGCCTGCTCCGGGATTCACGGGAACGGTTCGTCCGGAGGATATGTGGGCCAGTGCGGAATCTCAGGAACTGGCACAGGTAGGGCCGGTGCAGCATGCAGAATTTGCTTTGACATATGAGAAGGAGCTTCTGGAACCCTTTGGTCTTACAGGATACGGCTGTTGTGAAGACTTGACCCGGAAGCTTGATGATGTGTGTCAGATTCCCAATATCCGACGGATTTCGATATCTCCCTGGGCTGATGTAGAACAGTGTGCAGAGAGGTTGAAAGGGGATTATATTTTTTCATGGAAACCTCAACCAGCTCAACTTGTTGGGGATTTTCAATCGGAAATGGTTCGGGAATACCTTAGGCACGGAATTGAGACTGCACTGAAACAGGGGTGTATTCTTGAAATTATCCTGAAGGACACTCATACCTGTCAGAAACACCCTGAAAGATTTATCCAGTGGCTGAAGATTGCCAGGGAAGAGGTAATCAGGGGAATGGAGAAGCCTGGCAGCTGTTGATGTAGCTGCGGATGAATTGAGAATCCCACCGCCAAAACGAGTGTTTTTTATTCCGCTTGCAGTTCATGCGCCTCGCCGCGCTTAACTCCGCCCATAATAAAAAAGGCAATGATTATACAAATTGCCGCAAACAGGAAAATCGACCTGAACCCGAATAAATCTATAAACCCGCCGGTAATAGGCGGGGCGATTATTGAGGCGAGCTGGGAAAAGAAGTAGTAAAGACCGGTATAAATTCCTATATCACTGTAGGTTGCCATTTGCCAGAGCATGGGAAAAGAGTTTGTGATAACAGTGACCCAGAACATCCCGAAAAAGAACATAAGAGCCCAAAATGTGATTTGACGCATTAAGATGCTCAGCCCCATCGCTTTAGTGACCGGATCATGGAGAAAGACAAGCAGTAAAACTCCAGTCAGGAAAAGCAGCGCTGTCCTGATGGTGGTTTTCCTGCCGCGTCTGTGAGCTATGATACCGGAAGGGATTGCAAAAATTGCGTATGCGATACCAACCATTCCTGCCGCAAACGCTGCAGTACCCGATGAAGTGGCCAGGATATCTGTCGAATATAATCCAATAAAAGGGAGAACACCCTGATAACCGATAAACCAGAAAAGCAGTGATAGTAAAATCAACAGTGTGCTTTTATCCCCTGAACCAGTGATCATCTTCAGCGACTGGGAGAGCGATGTTTTTTTCTCCTGTTCCCCATTCTTTGCAGGTTTCCCGCGTTTTTCCTTTACGAAAATAAAAAGGAGAATTGTTGAGATGAGCACAAGAAGACTGGCAACCGGGAATGCCAGTATTTCTTTAACCGGACCGCGTCCAGGGAGATTTATAGCCACATTCATCAATTGGGCAAGGCCGAGAGTCCCGACAATAGCTGCAATCCCGCCCATGGTATTTATTACTCCATTTGCCTCAGACCTGAGTTCGCCCGGGACCATATCCGGCATAAGAGCCACAACAGGACCCCTGGCAGCCTGTTTGAATATATTCAGGAAGAAAAGGGAGACAATCAGTGCTGCAAGGGTGTTCAGTGCAGTGAATGGGATGAATCCGAAGATAATTGCAGTTAAAGGGAGGGTGCTTATGATGTAAGGCATCCTGCGGCCAATTGAGGTTCTGGTTCTGTCAGATAGTGCCGATACAACCGGGATCAGTAAAATTGCAAATATGTTATCAAGTGTCATGATTATACCGATAAGACCCTTTGATTCAATAAACCTATTGAGGAAGATGGGTACATAGGTATCGTACAGCGGATCCATCAGTCCCATTGTGAAAAATCCCAGACCAATAAAAAATGTTATGCCGTAAAAACCTTTCAATCCTGGGTTAGTATCATTTTTCCCTTTCATATATCTCTCCTGCTTTTTCTATGAGTTTGTTATATACACTTTACGGTCTCTCTGCCTGCAAGTCAAATGGAACTTTTTGTAGAAGTCATTTTTTTGTACATATATCATTTTCAAGGTACTGCCTATTGTCTGGACGAATTATGGATTTCGTGATAGTGATAGGGTTAATGTATGAAACGAGAAAAAACATAAATGAGCTGGAAACACAATTAAACATAACACTAAGCAGTGGTGAGACTGCATGGTTCCGTGCAGAAAAAAACAAACTGCCGTTCCGTCTTCCTGAATATTATGCGGGGCTTATAGATCCATCAGATCCTGGTGATCCCATTCGGGCGCAGGCAATTCCCAATGAAAAAGAATTTGAGACAATTCTGCAGGAGCTTGCCGACCCGCTTGGAGAAGATGATTTCACCCCCGTAGAGTTTCTCGTTCATCGCTATCCATCCAGGGCTTTATTTCTCTCCACCGGGACATGTGCAATGTATTGCCGCCATTGTTTCAGGAGAAACTATACCGGTGAACCGCAAATCCCGAATGAAAAACAGATAACTAAAGCTGCAGAATATCTCAGGGATCATGCGGAAATAAAAGAGCTGCTAATCAGCGGTGGAGATCCGCTTACACTTCCACATGACACACTTAACCTGATCCTGGGTATTTTTAGGGATTGCCGTCCGGATATAGTTTTCAGGATATGCACCCGGATTCCTGTAGTTATGCCGCATATGGTAACTGAGTCCCTGGTTCAGATGCTGGCTGGTTATCGAAACCGGGGGATGTATGTCATCACACAATATAATCATCCAGTGGAACTTTCTCCAGTAAGTATTAAGGTTGTACGGCGTATCCTGGATGCCGGAATTCCTCTGCTGAACCAGACTGTACTGCTGAAAGGGGTGAATGATGATGCTGTGGTTCTGGAAAAATTAATGAATGGACTGGTGAGGGGGGGGATAATTCCCTATTATCTGTTTCATCCGGATATGGCTGAAGGGACATCACATTTTCGTATAACACTCCGTAAGGGATTGAGTATTTTTGCTGAATTAAGATCCAGACTTTCCCGTTTAGCACTCCCTGAATATGCGGTCGATATACCTGGCGGCGGCGGGAAAGTAAGTCTTTCAGGTGATGGAATTGCTGAAATAATCGGGAATAAGTATATGTTAAGAAATAGTGATAATCAGCTTTTTCCTTATATTGATACCGGGATAGATTAACATCAAGTTTGACAGGCTCCTGGAACTGGAACTGCTGTTATTTTGCCATTATCGGGAATTTACCATCTAGAATATTCTGTATGGAAACACTTGAGAAATAATCACGCATAACATTATAAGTGTGCTGCCAGAATCCACACGCACAGCAATCATCAGAGTAATCACAGTTCAGTGTTTCATGATTCTCAATATTCGCTCTATCCTCAAGGTTCTCAAGGGTTGAGCACGGGGTTATGAAATACCCTTCATCAATGGCCATAAAAATATCATCAATAGATACAGTTGACGGGTCTTTGATAAATGAAAATCCACCCCCGGGACCACGCGTTGAAGTGATCAGCCCGGATTTTCGAAGTCTGAAAAAAATCTGTTCCAGGAATTCAGGAGATAGACAAGTCTGTTCTGAAAGTACACGAATTGATATTGGTTTTTCAGTTCCATATTTAACCATATGAAGAATTGCTCTCAACGCATATCTCCCTTTTGTAGTAATCCTCATGATATTCTCCACTAGAATTCTTTGAATTATAGTCATGTATAAAGTAATACAAAAAATATTAATATACAATCGAAAACTTTTCTCATGGTCTCATAGTTCTCATGCTGCTGATGCTGAAGATCCCCTGCCGTGCACCCTATAATTTGTAAGAAAATATTACCGCCCGGAATCCTTTTGTTTTTTTTGAATGGGTAAGTGTGAGAGAGGAGGCAGAAGAATCGTTTGCATTCACAATCCTGCCTATATCGGAACTTTTCCCGGATATCAGCATTTTTCCAAAAGGAGAAATAATTTCAAGTATGCTTTTGGTAAGAATTTCCGCAAATGAGCAGCCGGGTATGATGTCAGGTTCTATACCGATAAAATCAAATGAATCACCTTCCAAATTGTTGATATTTTCAGAAAGATAATCAATTCCCGGGGTATGCAGAATTCTGCAGGATAATTCCGGGAATTCCTGTTGAATGTTAAAGCGGGATATAAGTAGAGCCAGAAGATCTCTCCCGGATAGAACACAATGACAATTTTTTAAAACTTTTTTCCCGCGGGAAAATCTGTCTTTCAGGATCATAACCGTCGAATGTCCCTGTCCCGGGTTCCAGAACAGGAATGACTGCTGGATCGGGTCTGTTTTTGTATAGAGATCAATTGACACAGCGGCAGAAAGCGGGATTGTGTCAAAACCAGGCAAATTGAAGACGGTTGTCAAAGTGTAGGATATGTTTCTACCTGAAAATTGGTACTCATTATTCCGTAGATAAGGACCGGGAAATGCGACGTCCGGAACTATTGGTGTCATTCCATTATTCATAATGCGCTGAATAATAAAAACCGAATGATTGTTTGTGTGATTTTCGTGAATAGTTTGTGCATCCATCTCAGCTAATAAATTTTCAACTGTCTTACGCAGGGATGCCACTATAACAACAGCAAAATATCCGCAATCAGACAAAGAGGCCAATCCATTGCGGAAGAATCGTCGTAATACCGGCAAGCCTGCTTTCGCGGGTATATTGGTTGTGATTATATCGTACTTTTTTCTGTTTATACTGAACACATGAGAATCGCGAAAAGGATCGCGAAAATCGGGCTGTACAGAAAGAGTATCAAGTCCGGGGAATATTGAAATTTTTGTATTATTTAGCCGGGCATTTTCAACAGTCATTTCAAGGGCAAGACAGTCCCTGTCCAATGCATCAATAGTGATGTGGGGAAAGGCTTTCTTGAGCGAAATGGCGATAACCCCGGTACCGCAGCCGGCATCCAGAAGGTGATGGACTTTGTTGAAATCAATGACCTGGACAAAAGTACGTAAGAGAAATCTGGTCCCTGAGTCAATGTCGAAACTACTAAACAGTCCCATTGAGAGATAAAAAGAAAGATCCTTTCCGCAAAAGCGGAAAAAGACCTTTTTGTTAACTCGTTTTTTCAGGAGCATATCGGGATTATTCATTTCGGTCATTTATTAACGCGTTCGATATATTCCTTTGTTTCCGTATTGACCAAAATGTTTTCACCCTGCTTAATAAAAATAGGTACTTTAACTTTTAGCCCTGTTTCAGTAACAACTACTTTTGTAGCACCGGTTACAGTGTCACCCTTAATAGCATCCTGGGCTTCTGCCACTTTATACACAACCTTGTAAGGAATAATAATATCGAGCGGGGTAGTCTCCCAGAATATTATCCGGTAAATTTCCCCGTCTTTCATTAAGTATTGATAATCTTCAAAAGATGCCATCGGGATCTCAAATTGATCGTACGTACTGGTATTCATAAAATGATAGTTTTCGCCATCATTGTAGAGATACTGACTGTCTCTATCATCAACGGTTACATCCTCCACAGAATCCTGTGTTTTCATGGTCTCACGAAGAACCCGTCCTGTGCTGGGGCTCTTCAGTTTAGCTCTTACAAAGGCTGATCCCTTGCCCGGGTTCACAAATTCTCTTTCTACTACTATAAAGGGTGCCCCTTTAATCAGGAGTGCCATGCCCTTTTCGATCTGGCCTGCTTTGATCATATTTTTCAGTCCTCTTATTTTATTGTTCATCAGGAATTGTGATGTTACTATTGCTGTTTCCAAGTCTCTGAACCTCAATAAAACAGACTCCTAGGGAAAAGCTGTCAAATTGTATCAGATAGCGGGAATAAGATCACCCCCTTAATAGTATCAAATCCTCCAAACAGCATCAGGAGTCTGTCCAGCCCCAGGGCAGTTCCTGAACAACGGGGAAACGGTTTGGCGGGATTACTGAAAAGCTTGTGAAAATCATGAGGAATGTCCGGGATTGCCGCATTTGGAGCGTATGGACGGGTGGCGAATGCTGCTGACTCTGCACGGAAGAATTCCTCAATACGATCCGGGTTAGTTTCCTCGCTATAGCAATTTGCCAGTTCAATGCCGGCGGCATATAGTTCCCAACGTTCTTTATAATACGGGTTTTTTGCATTTGCCGCCAGACAATGAATTTGGGCGGGATATTCTGTAATTACCAATGGTCGATCCTGGGGGATCTCAGGTTCAACGAGGGTAAGAAAAATTCGGTTAAAAAGAGATTCCCAGGTTTCAGGAGTGTTTGATACCGTTATTCCCAGACGGGATGCTGCTGTTTTCAGTTTTCCCAAGGTCTGGAGTTTGTCCAGATCTATCCCCGCATATGTTAAGCACAGATTATGCATTGATTCGATTCTGAAAGGAGGAAGGAGATGCTCCGGTGTTCCGGGGGGGGCGACTTCGGCAAAATATTCTTCAGTATGTGCTATTGAATCCCTGTAATCTGCATTAACCGTATACCACTCAAGCATGGAGAATTCAGGATTATGACAAGTCCCTATCTGCTCATTATTTCTGAAACATTTGCTGATCTGAAAAATATTTCCTGACCCATCCGCCAATAGCTGCTTCATAAAAATCTCCGGAGAAGGAATTAACCAGCAGGAGGCGGATGGATAAAAGGGGCTGGAGAAGGATGTCTCAAAAACATGAATAGCTGGTTCAGGGATGAGACCTGAAGCAATAGCCGGTGTCTCTACTTCAAGATACCCCTTCCTTGAAAAGTGTTTTCTTGTTCCGGCATATAGATTGCTGCGTAATAGGATACTGTCTCTATTCATACTGTCGATACTAACAGATGATTGCTGAAATTAACAAGTCCTGATAGTATCTTTCCGAAGAACCCCTGAGCTAATCATAGTAATCGAGTAGTAAAAAATTGGTTCGATATGCTGAAATGGAGTTTTGGATGAAAAAAAATGCAGGTTCCTCTGCTAGGGTTGTAATTTTCGGCAATCCTCTTATTGATTTGTATGCTGAAGTATCGGAAGAGGGAATCCTTGCCGCTGGTATACAGCCAGGCGGGATAATACATAGAGAAACTACTGAAAACAGTGATTTGTATGCGTTTTCACAGCGGATTTATGATGGGAATATGATTTTTGTAAGCAGGGCGAATGCAAGTGGAATAATTGCCTGTAATGGGGTTCGTGCGTATCCAGGCGGGGGTGCATTCACCGCGGCACGCCTCCTTGCCGGTGCAGGATATTCTGTTTTATTTTGCGGTGCTGTCGGAACAGATAAAGGCGCTGATCTCTTTAGGCGGGCAGCAGAAACCAGCGGGTTGGAATTGCTGCTATCTGAGGATGAGGGATTTACCGGGTGCTGCAGATATCTCCAAAGCTCCGGCAGCCCGGATGCAGCTTCATCCGGTTTGCAGGATACATTTTCAATCATCGTTTCTCCCGGTGTATCACAGAAATATTCCATTACCAGGGAAGGAGCACAGGCTGCAGAAAAGGCAGACTGGATCTACATCGAGGGATTTGCTCTCTCCTATGCCGGGAGAATTTTACGGGATTTACCAGAAACTGTTAATGCTGCAGTTGATCTGGGCTCTCCTTTTGTTGTTGAAGGCTGTAGGGATCTGCTGTTAGGAGCTATCGATAACAGACGTATGATACTGTTTGGGACAGGAGAGGAGTTTTCAGCTCTCTTTCAGTGCCCCATTGGTGAGGTTGAAAGCAGGTGTCTGGAATGGGTAGGGCATGCCAGGGATTTTGCCTGTAATTATGTTATTAAATATGGTGAAAAAGGCGTTGTCAGTATTAACCAGGATGGGAGAATGTTTCATGAAGCTCCGGATATCGGGAATCATGTTGAACATTTCAGGAAAACCAGTATCAGGACAATCGGGGCAGGTGATGCGTTTGCTGCCGGGTATATCACAGGGAAAATCAGGCGTAAACATGAAGCTGTTTGTCTTGGGTTGGCTACAGATTCAGCAGCACTGGCTCTTGCCGTTGAGGGACCGCCATTCTCATGATGAGTGCGGTATATTTGCAAATATATTGAATAAAAAAATGAAATTTGTAAAATTGATCCATGTACTCATGAATCCAGGCAACTTTAGAAATATCCTGTTTTTTGAAATTGTCTCATTTACTTTCTTATGGGGATTGACCTATAATGGAAAGCTCTGACAAAAGGGGTTGCTCTTGCTAAAGATGGAATTATTAAAACCAGGTAGTTCTCTTCATGGATTCACAGTAGTTTCTCGAACAGATTTATCTGAATATGATGGTGCTGGAATTAGATTGAACCATACTGCTACAGGACTTGATCTTTTTCATATTCATACCCCGGACCCTGAAAATTTTTTTGCTTTTATTTTCAAGACTCCACCCAA
Source organism: Spirochaetales bacterium (assembly GCA_023139255.1). Lineage (GTDB taxonomy): Bacteria > Spirochaetota > Spirochaetia > JABMQR01 > JABMQR01 > JABMQR01. The sequence continues at coordinate 37,964 of JAGLNY010000011.1, read as the reverse complement.
AAACAATAACGGGACTGCCCACATACTTGAGCACTCTGTACTAGCCGGTTCCAGGAGATTCCCGGTTAAAGACCCGTTTCTTGAATTGATGAAGGGGAGTGCACAGACTTTTCTCAATGCATTTACATTTCCGGATAAAACTATTTATCCTGCTGCATCCCCGTTAAAGAAAGACTTTTTTCATTTATTTGATGTATATGGTGATGCCGTTTTTTTTCCTTTATTGAGAAAAGAGGTATTCCATCAGGAAGGTGTACGGATTATAAGTAGTCCGAAGGGAAAAATTTCTTTTGACGGGATAGTATTTAATGAAATGCGGGGAGCATATTCCGATCACGATTCAATTACTGCGGTTAAATCCTACAGATCTCTTTTCCCCGATACACCATATGGAATGGATTCTGGTGGAACCCCTACTGAAATAATAAATCTCTCATATGAAGAGTTTCACGGCTTTCACGCTGAATATTACCATCCATCAAACTGTCGGGTTTTTTTATACGGTGATATTCCGACGGAAGAGCATCTGCAGTTTCTGGAAGAAAAATTCCTGCATCAATTTACCGCGATAAAAACCGACTCTGCCATTTCGGTTCCAAGAACATGGAGAAAACCTGAATCATATACCTTTAACAGTCCCGGTATGGAAGGGGATAACGAAGATACGAGAGGCTCAGCAATAATTAACTGGATAGCAGGTACTGCTACTAATCCTGTTGAGGTCATGACACTTGAAGTATTAACAGAAACTCTTTTAGGTAATCCAGGGGCGCCTCTTTATCGGGCGATCATAGAATCCGGGCTGGGAAGGGACATAGCATCTATGAGTGGTATGGAGGCCGATTTTCGGGAAATAGTATTCAGTATTGGTATTAAGGGGATACTTTCGGAATATGTTCCGGATTTTGAGAAACTTATCCTGCAATGTCTGGAAAAATTAGTTAAGAAGGGAATACCGAAAAAGTATATATCATCTGCTGTTAAGAGAATCGAGTTTCATCACAGGGAAATGCGGGGCGGCGTTCCTCAGGGGCTGCGGGCAATGTCCAGATCGCTGCGGGGGTGGCTTCATGGAGCCGACCCGGAAACTACACTTGTATTTAATTCGGTTATGGAAATAGTTAAAAAGCACCTGGGAGAAGATAAATCGTACCTTGAGACGTTTGTAACAAAGCACCTGCTGCAGAATTCACATCGTTCATTGGTAACTGTAATTCCCAATAAGAATTATATTGATAAACAGAATGCATTGATCCGAAAATCAGCCCGTGAAACTGAAAGCAAGGCAAATAAAAAAGATCTTAGGCGTATTCAGGATGACCAGCAAAAACTAAAAATATATCATGATCAGGCTGATACTGAAGAGGCTCTTGAAAGTATTCCCGGGTTGTCGATTGATGACATGCCTGAAAAAGTGAGTACTATTGAAACTCAGGCTGCCAGTTTGAAAGAACTGCCGGGATATCGCCATACATTTTTCACCAATGGAATTGTTTATATTGATTTTTCTTTTGATATTAGCGGGCTGTCAGTGGAAGAGGAAAAACTCTTACCCCTGTTTAGTAGATTGATTTATATGACGGGGATTCCCGGACATAGCTATAATGAGGTCTCACAGTTGCTTGCTGAAAAAACCGGCGGGTTTTATGTTTTCCTGGATACCGGATCCCCGGTTGAGTCAGATTCTGCATCAAGATTTCTCTTTTTTCGCTGCAAAGTCCTGGAGAAGGAAGTCAAAACCGCACTGGATTTAATTTTTAATATTCTGGGAAAATCAGAGTTAAGTGATATTAAGCGCATTAAGGATATAATCCAGGAACAAAGTAGTGATTTTTCTTCAGCAATAATACCTTCCGGTAATGCTTTTGCGAGCCTTAGGGCTTCAAGCAGGATGCGTGAAGTTTCAGCTATTGAAGAACAGTGGCGTGGAATTGAACAGCTTGCATTTATTCAACCACTGCAGAATGCCTCTGATGAAGAACTGGATAAAATTGGTTCTGTTTTGGAAAGTATACGACAGAAAATTTTTTTACAGAACCGTTTGACCTATAATATAACTGCTGATGATTCATTTCAGGAATCACTTGGACGAACTGCCGGGAAGTTTTTCAACAATTTCCAGCCAGGAAATTCAGTTGCTGTCGGTAATAAAGATCAAACAAAAAATGAAAATTTGATGGATCCCGTATCTTTTGAAACCTTTGTAACATCAACTGATGTTGCGTTTAATGCAATAGTCCTTCCAGCTCCGCGAGTATCTGATTCCGGGCAATCCGCTTATACCGTGCTTTCACATATTATTACGACAAATTTCCTCTGGGAGAAGATACGTGTTCAGGGTGGTGCTTATGGCGCGCATGCTGAAGTAAATTTACTTGAGGGTCTTTTCACTATGTCATCGTACCGGGACCCGCGTATTGCCGGCACTTATCAGGATTTCATTGATTCAATTCGCAGGGTGGCTGATGGGAATATTAATCCTTCACTTATAGAGAAATCAATAATTTCTTTAATTAGCAGAGATTTGAGACCGCTTACCCCTCGTGAGAAAAGTATGCTTGGATTCCGCAGGTGTCTCTATGGTATAACCGATGAACTCCGCCAGAAAAGACGTGAAGAGTTTTTCTCAATGACAAAAGATACCATTTCCCAGGCAGCAGGAACCCTGATTGCTGCATATGATTCCGGAGAGACAGCATCTGTCACAATAGCCGGCAGGAAACAGGTTGATGCAAATCGCAAGAAACTTCCGCAAATCATAAATAATATCCAGACACTGGTAATTTAGTCCCCTAGGTTAAAGGGATATTTTTGGGTATAGTGGGTGGTATGAAAAAAACAATAAGCTTTGAAGGAATTGAACAATCTGTATATGAAGCTGTGAAGAATGCAGGTGTTGTTCTTTCAAGTGATGTCAGGGAAGCCCTGCAGGAAGCTGCTGTCAAAGAAGAGAAGGCTGGTTCCAGGGGTGCTGTGGTTATCAGAAAAATCCTGGAAAATCTTGATACTGCCGAGAAGATGCATATACCTATGTGTCAGGATACCGGAATGGTCCTGGTATTTGTGGATATCGGTGCAGATGCCCCAATAATTCTTTCTGATATTGATAAAGCGGTTAATACAGGAATTGAAACAGCGTACCCGGATGGTTTTTTTCGAAACTCTGTGGTGAAAGATCCCGTTTTCCAAAGAGAGAATACCGGCAACAATCTCCCTGCAGTAATATATCACAAGATTGTACCCGGGAATCAGCTTACCCTGCAAATTATGCTTAAAGGGTTTGGGAGCGAGAATTGCAGCGGACTGGTTATGCTCAACCCTACTGCCGGGACAAAGGGAATAATTGATGCTGTTACCATGATTATTTCAGCAGCAGGAGGGAAGCCCTGTCCTCCGATTATTGTTGGTGTCGGGATAGGCGGAACGGCAGATCGGGCTATGCTTCTCTCAAAGAGGGCACTTTTCAGGGATGTTCTGGATAAGCATCCGAAAAGCAGTTATGCAGAGCTTGAGAAAAAGATTTTATTGAAAATAAATAATTTGAATATTGGCCCAGGAGGATTGGGAGGGGTTACTACCGCCATGGCAGTAAAAATTGAGGTTGAATCAACACATATAGCGGGTATGCCCGTTGGGGTGAGTATAAGCTGCTGGGCTGATAGAAAGCAGAAGATTGTGCTGGGAGAATTCTGATAAATGAAGAATAGTATTCGTTCAATAACACTGCCGATGTCAAAAAAGATAGCTGCCGGGATTCGTGTCGGGGAGGAAATACTGCTTTCAGGTACCATGCTTGTCGGACGGGATCAGGTACATGAGCAGTTTCAGCTGCTCCTCAATTCCGGTAAAGAGCTGCCGGTTTCGTTGAAAGATGAGACGATTTTTTACATGGGTCCGGCTCCTGCCCCGAATGGGGCTGTTATTGGCTCCTGCGGACCTACAACATCCTCAAGGATGGATCTATTTACACCGGAACTGCTGGATGCAGGACTTATCGGGATGATAGGAAAAGGATCGAGAAGCCAGACGGTGCAGGAAGCGGTGCGAAGGAATGGGGCCGTCTATTTCTATGCTTTCGGCGGCTGCGGTGCTCTGTATGCACAAAAAGTACATTCCATTGAATGTATTGCATTCCAGGAATTCGGCCCGGAAGCCTTGTTCCGGATTGGGATCAAGGATTTTCCAGTAATTGCTGCTATGGATAGTACCGGGGCATCAATCCTGTAAAAATGAAATTTACGTCACAGTAGGAGTGTGTTACACTGACTGTATGGCAGATGGAAAAAGTTTTGATGCATATTGACGCAGTAAATTTATCACTACGGTAAACGATACCGGCGGCAGCAGGTGCAGGATTAAAATTGATATAAGGTGAAAACTCATGTTTACACAATCAATTTCTGAAAAAACCAGGTTCTATATTCTCAGGAATTCAAGACTGCTTGAGCGTCAAATCTATTCTGCTCTGTTTGAGGGCGGATCAGTAGAAATGTGTGTAAAATCGATTGAAGCTTACCAGAATAGTGACGGAGGTTTCGGTAATGGAATCGAGCCTGATCTGCTCACTCCCATTAGTTCCGGAATAGGGATGGAAACAGCTTTTTATTATATGGATATGCTGATCAGTAAGATCAGCCGCATGGATATGTTTAAGCCGATGCTGTTAAGGGCAAGAGATTGGGTGGAGCATAAACTAACTGAAAGCGGAAATATCCCGTTCCTGCCTGAAGATGTGCGAACCTATCCCCACCAGAAGTGGTGGCTTAATCCTGATGAAACCAGGATTTTATCGCTGGCTGGATATCTTGCAAAATTCAACATACCTCTTCGTCAGAATGCAAAGAAAGTAGCAGGGAACTTTGCTGATTCGCTTGCTGTTCCTGAAACCCTTACGGAATATAACTATCCCATTTTTATTTATGCTGTGTATGAAACATCATTCAGGCACTGGGAGCAGTCGCTTGATATGCTGCAGCAGAAGCTGACAGAACACATATATGAAGAGAGGAAAACATATTTTTTATTGACTCGCTACTGGTATCATTTCATTGACATGATGCCGGAGGAGCTTGTGGAGAAACAGATAGACCTCTATGTATATTCTATTGAGGAAGACGGCGGAGTACCGAATCCTTTTCCTGAACTTCCCTGGTGGCGGCCTATAATTACTCTTGATTATCTGTTGATACTGAACAAAATGGGCATGATTGATCATTTGCGAGGCTGACAGGGCAGTTCTAGAGCAAATGGCCTGAATGTAAAATATAGCAGTTTTTTCCTTGCTCTTTTGCCCTGAGAAGAGCTGTATCCGCATATTGGATTAACCGGTCAATATTTATAAATCCATTTTCATGAACAGCTATTCCGATTGAACAGGTAAGCTGCCGTTCACGGGATATGACCACCTGATGATGAATCATAGTGCTCAATTCAGCTGTAATAGAAACATTGAATGGGTCCAGATTGTCGAGGATTCTTTGGGAAAAACGTGATGCCCCGCTATTATCGGTTTTGGGTAGAAATATGACAAATTCATCACCGCCCATACGAAAAACCGTATCGGATTTCCTGCTTAGTTTTTTAAGTACTTCAGCAAATATTTTAAGAATCCTATCCCCGGCTTCATGGGAGAAGGTGTCGTTGTAGTATTTAAAATTATCAAGGTCGATGTAAAGAAGGGAAAAATAGGTTGAGTTTGTGGTATAGTACCGGTTGTATTTTGCCGTCTCTTCTTCAGATCTCCGCTGTAATTCATTCCTGTTCCAAAGATTTGTCAGTTCATCCTTGGTAGCCATCAGAAGCAGTTTGCTGTTCAGGTCACTGAGCTGTCGGGTCCTGTCAAGAACCTTTTTTTCCAGACTTTTGGTTGTCTCAGAAGCGATCTGCAACGCCTGAAGGAACTTATGTGAGAATTCATTTGAATGCGTTATTATAAAGAAAGTAAAACCGAAAGCACTTAGTTCAGCAGCAAAAAGATTTGTTATGCCGGCAAAATAATAGATGATATCATTAATTATCGCTAATGCCAGGATAAATCCCCCGAAAAGTATTATCCCTGATGTTTGATCCTTTTTGAACCAGGAACCGAACATGGAAATTAACCAGTATATAGCTGTTGCGATCAGTATGATGAAAAAGTAAGGCAATACCTTATTATAGATATGAATCGGCAGGATTATGATAGCCAATGAGTAAATGGCGGAAATGCTGACTATGATCTTCCTGACAAGAGGATGAATAATGTGGGGAAATGCGTATTTGTTGTAAAGAAGAAATGTGATGAAAGCCAGAGTAAAAGAGATATACTCAAGTTTCAGCTGCAGAAATGTAGGGATACCGGGAATTATAAACGTAACCATAGTATTTGTGGTAATAGTTCTTAGGGAGATCATAAGACACAAGACGGCAAAATAGAGAATACTTTTATCCTGATTGCTTTTACCATAGAAAAAGAGCATAAACAGTGAAGTCATGCAAAGAATACCGATTAAAAAGAACGAGGTACTGTGTGTTATTGTCATTAAACGGTTTATATCATGAGGAAGACCGAAAATCGGGGCTTTCCCAAACCCCCCATAAGGGTGGGTGAAATTGCTGACAAGAAATACGATATCCGCTTCCGGCTCACTGCAGTAAAAAGTGGCAATTTTATCCGAAAAACGGGGGTAGTGGCTCTCTTTATCTATCCCGAAAGTGCCGGTTGAAATAACAGGAATATCATTCACATACATTTTATATGCAGTGTACACATTATTAACTGCGATACTGTAATACCCTGGTTCAGGCAGGATTAAACGAACTCTATATGAGGCAAATCCGAAAGACTCTATTTTTTCACCAACTGCAGATATGGAGGTCCAGCTGGATGGTATTTTACTGTACAGCGGGTTATCCGGGAATTCCGGCTGCACTGATTCAGGCAGAAAACCGGGGTAAATTTCCCAATCCCCTTTCAGCAGCGTTGGGCGTATTGAATTATATGAATTTTCAGAGAAACTTATTACGCCTTTTTCCACGGATTTTGCATTAAAGCTCAATCCGAAATTAAACACAATCTCGAAAACGCTGATGGCCAGGAGTATAAAACCAAGGATAAGTACTATTTTTCTCATACCGTAGTATAGTACCCAAAAAGTGAGAGTTCAATAGCTTTTTTACATAATGACAGGCATAATGACAGGAAGACAACTTTCTCCTGCAATATTTTGGAATTATCCCAAACTTCTTTGCTTTTTTTTGTACTCTTTGGTACATTATGGAAGTTACGCAAAAAAAGTTTGCACAAGGAAGGTATTCACCATGAAAAAACGTATATTAGCGGCATGTATTATTATCACACTTCTATTTGTTGTGGTTACAGGCTGTGCCAAGCAGGATCCTGTCGAGGAAGTTAGTGCACAGGAGCCGCTTCCGGATCCTGAAACACTTATTGAGCGTGTTAGTTATGCTTTTGGATATTTGATGTCCGATGGTTACAAGAATCAGGGAGTAGATCTGGATTACCGATATTTCGCCATGGCAATGGAAGATGTGTATGAAGGCGGGGAATCTGTCTACACATTGGATGAAATGGACCAGATTATGATGGAGTACCAGGAAGTTCTTATTGCCGAGCAGCAGGTTTTAGCAGAAGAAGCTGCAGGCGTCAATCTTCAGATAGCGGAGGAATTCCTGGCTGAAAATAAGGACAGGGAAGGAATTATTACTACCGAAAGCGGTCTCCAGTATGAGGTTGTTGTAGAAGGCGAAGGCCCAAAACCGGCCCGTGAAGATGAAGTAACTGTTCATTACAGCGGAACCCTTGTTGATGGTACTGTCTTTGACAGTTCTTACCAGAGAGGAACTCCGGCAACATTCCCGCTTGACGGTGTAATTTCAGGATGGACTGAAGGTGTTCAGCTAATGAGTGTGGGCAGCAGCTACCGGTTCTATATTCACCCGGATCTTGGATATGGTGAGATGGGAGCAGGAGATTTGATCGGTCCGAATGTACTGCTGGTTTTTGATATTGAGCTTATATCAATTACAGGGCAGTAGTAAAAACTCTTTTGAATCCTCTGGAGGTTCTTTATGTTCCCGGATCAATATAAAACATATTTTCGGCAGCTAATTTACCCCGGCTGGGGTGTAGAGGCGCAGGAAAAAGTTGGCAGGGCTACCGTATTGCTTGCAGGCACAGGCGGTCTTGCCAGTGCTGCGGCTATGTACCTCGCAGCGGCAGGAGTGGGAAAGCTTATTCTCTGTGATCCTGATACTGTAGAGGAAACAAACCTGAACAGGCAAATACTGCATGCGGAAACGAATCTGGGAAAGCTTAAGGTAGATTCTGCAAAGGAGATGATTTCTCAGCTGAATCCTCGAGTCGAGATAAAAGCCGTTCCCCAACGGCTGACAGATGAGACAATACATACAGCTGCAGCGGGTACTGATATCATAGTTGATTGTCTTGATTCCTTTGAATCAAGATTTATCGTGAACAAGTATTGTGTTGGTCGGGAAATCCCAATGGTTCATGCAGGAATGTATGGGATGAGCGGGCAGATAACCGTTTTCTATCCTGATACTGCTCCTTGTCTGGCTTGTTTGATACCGGAAAAGGTAGATACTAAAGGGCCAATTCCTGTCATAGGAGCTGCAGTTGGTGTTCTCTCCTCAATGCAGGCACTTGAGGTACTGAAGTTGATTACGGGTATAGGTGAACCGCTGCTGGGCAGGATGCTTATATTCGACGGAACAAAAGCGGAATTTGATGAAGTTCGGATTTCGCCTGATCCTGCCTGTCCTGTTTGTGGTAAGAAATAGTAATATATTATTTGAATAATTGAAGTTTTGGAAAAACTTCAATTATAGCTTCCTTCAAAAACGATTTCATGTTATTTTTCCCCTATGAAAGTGAAAATGATTAAACATATAAGCAGTGTAACTCAAACAAGTGTATATCAGGTTGATGCGGTACTCCGTCTTTTTGATGAAGGGTGTACTGTGCCTTTTATTGCCCGATACAGGAAAGAGGCTACCGGCGAACTGGACGAGGTGCAGATACGGGCAATCCGTGATGCCCATATTACTTTTACAGAACTGGAAAAGAGGAGAGAAGCTATCCTGAAATCCCTCCAGGAGCGGGAACTGCTGACCCCGGAGCTGGAACAAGCGGTAAAAGATGCTGATACCCTTGTTCAGCTTGAGGATATCTATCTTCCTTTCAGACCGAAAAAACGAACCAGGGGAAGTATAGCCAGGGAGGCCGGACTGGAAGGGCTGGCTGGATGGCTCCTGTCTATGGGTACCGGGGCTAAACTGTCTGAACCTCTCAGGTTTGCTCTATGCAGGCCGGTATCTGAGGATGCAGTTGTGCTAAAAGCCTCAGAGTTTCTTAATCCTGAAAAAAAGATAACTTCTTCGGAAGATGCGCTGGCAGGAGCCAGGGATATCATTGCAGAGGTGTTGAATGAGACGAAAGAGCTGAGACAGGAGCTTCGTCAGCTCTTCACGAAGCGGGGAACCATGTCCTCGCGTATCATCAGCATTATGGAAAAAGATCCGAAAGCAGCAAAATTCCGGGATTATTTTGAGTGGTCTGAATCTGCTTCGGGTGCACCGTCACACAGAATATTGGCTGTGCTTCGGGGAGCCGCTGAGGGATTCCTGATAACACACTTCCTGCCTGAGGAAGAGGATGCCCTCCGGGTAATTGATGAGATGGTTCTCGGGAGAAATCGGGTAGAGAGCAATACGGCAACTGCCTTGGTATGGGAAGCTGCCGTAGATGGTTATAAGAGGCTGACTTCTCCTTCACTTGAATATGCTATGGAAAAAGAGTGTAAAGAGCGGGCTGATGAGGAGGCCATCCGGGTGTTTGCAGAAAATATCCGTGAGCTGCTGCTTGCTTCACCACTGGGTCAGAAAAGTATTCTGGCGCTGGATCCCGGACTTGTTTCCGGCTGCAAGCTTGTTTGTCTTGATGCAAAGGGTGATCTGAAACACAATGATGTCATATATCCGCTTGTCCCGAAGCAGCGTACTGCTGAATCAGCGAAGATTGTCCGGAATCTCTGCAGGCAATTTGATATCGAGGCTATTGCGGTGGGTAATGGTACTGGGGGCAGGGAAGCTGAAGCTTTTGTCCGTGATGCGGTTGATGGATTTAAAACTGCTTCCGGGGAGCCGATAGTTGTTGTCATGGTTAATGAGAGTGGCGCTTCTATCTATTCAGCCTCGGCTATAGCGCGGGAGGAATTTCCCGATAAGGATGTCACTGTTCGCGGAGCTGTTTCCATCGGGCGTCGTTTGATGGATCCGCTCGCTGAGTTGGTGAAAATCGATCCACAATCGATCGGTGTAGGACAGTATCAGCATGATGTTAATCAACGGCTGCTTAAAAGAGCATTGGATGATGTGGTTCTCTCCTGTGTCAACTCAGTCGGGGTTGAGATTAATACGGCCAGTAAACAGCTGCTCAGCTATGTGTCGGGTATATCCAGCCGAACGGCTGAGGCTATCTGCAGTTACCGTGAAGAACATGGAAAAATCAAGGGTCGTACGCAGTTGAAAGAGGTTGCGGGAATTGGTGCAAAAGTTTTTGAGCAGGCAGCGGGGTTTCTCAGGATTCGTAATGCGGAAAATCCTCTTGATGCCAGTGCCGTACATCCGGAGTCGTATTCCGTTGTACAAAAGATGGCTGAGGATCTTGGTTGTTCTGTTGACGATCTGGTTTCCAGTCCTGAGCGGCGGCGCAAGATTTCACTTGAAGAATATGTCTCAGATTCTGTTGGGCTTCCGACTCTGCGCGATATTCTGCAGGAGCTGGAAAAGCCGGGCAGGGACCCAAGAGCAGAGTATGAGGCTTTCCAGTTTTCTGACCAGGTACATACGCCTAAGGATTTAAGTGAGGGGATGGTGCTTCCCGGTATTGTTACCAATGTCACGGCATTTGGTGCTTTTATTGATATTGGGGTACATCAGGATGGATTGGTTCATATCAGCCAGCTTGCTGACAAGTTCGTAAAGGATCCTTCTGATTTTGTGAAAGTTCACCAGAAGGTGATGGTAAAGGTGCTTAGTCTCGATCTGGATCGAAACCGGATTGGCTTATCGATGAAGGGGTTGTAGGATTGGATTTGTTTATATGTCAGAAATAGGGTACGAAGATAGTATGAAAAGAAAAATTATTGCGTACTCGGTTGTTTGTCTGCTCCTTCTCTATGTTGTTGAACAGGTTTTAATGACACCATATTTCCTTAAAACAATCATAAAAATTCCCATGTTTACAGTATTCCCATTTATGATTCAACGCTTCCTGCTAAAATCAAAATTCTCTGTAAGAATTAAAAAATCAGAACAGAAATTTATTCTTCTTTCGTCAATTTTTATCTTTGTGATAATTACTGTAGTGGCTTTTGTCTTGAAATCATTTATAGATATAGAAGCGATTAGTTCAGATTTTGCCAATCGCATGAAATTAAGCGGGCAGGGTATGATTTTGGCCGGGGTATATACAATTTTTGTTAATTCACTTATAGAAGAGTATTTTTTTAGAGGGTTCATTTTCCAGGAGTTGTTAAAGCGGGGATGGAAAAAACCTGCTTATATCATCTCATCGGCAGCCTTTGCAATGTATCATGTGACTGTATTTGAGGCATGGTTTGGTATAGGACTCATGATGGTTATGTTACTTGGCTTGTTTGTCGGGGGATTGATATTTGCATATTTTGTGAAAAAAACAGAAAGTATACTTGCCTCATGGATTATACATATTAGTGCCGATCTTGCACTTGTTGTATTTGGTATTTTTGGATTGGGTCTATTAGGTTTTAAATAATTGTTACAAATGCGAAGGATTAGTGTTTGATTCAATAGGTATGGTTTTTCAACGTCCAGTACTCATTATCCAGGACGACAATTTTAATAAAAGCAAAATACATACAATTATTGTTATTCCATTTACCACTAATTTAGGTTTAAGTGACGCCCCTGGAAATGTTCTTGTTGAAACAGATTTTACTGGTTTGTCAAAAGATTCAGTTATTGTAGTCTCACAAATTTATGCTATTGATAAGCATAGATTAATAAAAAAAATATCAAAAATTAATAAATCAATATTTTATGAAGTCAATGAAGGCATTAAATTAGTTCTTGGAATAGAATAATTTTCATCTAACAATCACTTCAATCGGACAAGTGCTTGTAGGGGAAGCGGCTGGAGCCGGAACCAATCTACGATTGGTTTTTCTGAACGTCCGACCTACACCTACTGCTTAGGAGGCCGAGCCGATACACCAAATATGCATTTGATACATCTGTATGCCGTATATTATACTATAGATTTGGATAAATAGGTATATTTTTTTATCAAGTGTCACCAAGAGTGACACCAGGGAATTATGGTATGCACCATTCTTTATGTTTTTTTCTTGGTATGAAATACCCTTTTATACAGTTTGGGTTACGAACATTTATTTGAATATGATTTTTCTCTCTAAATCCCGAAGTATTATATGGAGCGTTTCCTTCCCAGAAAACTCCTCGAACAGAATCGTATGGAGTCTTTTTCCCCCATTCATTCCTTTGATGAATCATTTGTATCACAGCACAATCAAGATATCGCAAAGGATAGTCATCAGAATTTGTATCAACTTTTTTGTTGATTGGCATACGTAAATGTAGTTTTTCTACAAATGACTTTAAATTCGCATAAGCTTGTGGTAAAAGATTTAATTAACGCGAATCAATAAAATCTAAACATTGGCCTAGATCAATGAGTGCTCCAAGTACAGCGGGGTTTGTATGTTTTGTCTTGGACCATTCTAATGCACGTTCATAATTATTTTCCCAAAAATACATGCCTTCACCTAACCAATCATGATCCTGAGTACTTTTTTTCATTTCTTGTTTATGATTAAGTATTGTGTCAAGGCTGGTTTCAGCGCACCCATGAAAGCCAATTACAATATGTGGCCTTTTTGAATACATGGTTTATTGGGTATATACTTTTTTCAGATTGCCATTTGCCGTAATTATACCAGCGCCCATCAAGAATTTTCTTACTTCTTCTTCAGATTTAAGTATTTCTTTAGCTTCTTTTTTAAATTCTTTATTGAATTTTCTAACTTCATTTGGTTTGCACATAATTAATTCTCCTACTAACTAAAACAACATACTTCATGAAATGTTAGGATCAGCCATGCAGTACAATTAATTAGGCATTTGCTGACATTTTATTAAACTAGTATTAAATGTAGCATATATTACACCTGCCGGCAACAAAAACTACGAATCAAAGCAACTGATTTCTTTTATTTCTTCCTATTTTCACGAATGTATCACAGCTTCGCTAACGGGACAAGTGGATGTTTGGAGGTAAGGTATTAAACGTTGCCGGAACGGGGGATCTTGAAGCTGGCATTTCCATCCTGCATTCCCGAGCTTGATGTAGCGAGGACAAGTAATTGTGAGCTGTATTGTTTATCTGATATACAATTACTACTATGAGAGACACTTTTAAAGAATCGTTACATTTCATATAATGTAACGATGGAAAAATGCGAGAGATTTTATGGTAATTGCTTCTGTTTTATACAGTTGTACTCATTCCTCGTTACATTCTTGCGGGAATGCAGGTTCCATAGGAGTGGGCTTTAATAAATTAATGCTCACCGTAGGGCTCAATATATGTTCGATACTCCGATATTCAATTTTGATATATGGAAATCAACCTATTCGGCGGGGCTGCAGATTAGGTTTTAATGAGAGTAGTACGGCAGATTATTCATATTAAAACCAATGTTCTCTCGTATGGCACGTTTTTTAACAATTTGCACACCCGTTAACATAAGCGAAATATTTTCTCGCTTTAACTAATGCAGATTCACAAGTGTTATGTAATCCTAAATCTGTTTTACTAACAATTTTTTGCAAGCAAACACAACCTTCCCTGTGGATTTCGTGACATCCATCATTTTGAGCATTGTTATTTACATAATAATTAGTCATATGAGTACTCCTTGGGTTTCAGTACTCATTATTCATCTTTCAGTTATACTATCACATAAAAGTGGAGATGACAAAATTTTTTTCTGGTTATCTGCAGCCCGCGGCCTATATAACAACTCATCAATCTTTTCTGCTATTAGTCGTAAATTATCAACTGAGGCATGAGTATAACCTTCCTCACACTTGTAAGCATTGAAGAAGTGTTTAACCATCCAAGATAAAGTCTGATCAAATAGGGGGAGATTGCTGCTAAAAGCAGAGCAGAATTGAGGGAGTGCCTAAGAGAGTGCGGGGTTACCCGGGGTAGTTCTGCCTCTTTAGTTGCATGGTAGAATTGTGGATGCCGCCATTTTGAATAGACCCTGTGGCTGTTAAGAGAGAACATAAGCTCTTGATCCTTTTCTGAAATATTGTCCAGGATAACGTTTGCTGAGTTTATTTTGTACGCACGATAATAGTAAGGATGTCTTTTTTTATCTGTCCCCGCGAAAGGGCAAACACTTCTCCCAAATACATTCTGGTATACGAGAGAAAATATGTAAGCTGAAATGCTGTATCAGTCAAGAAGTGCTTTCTTTGCGGTAGGAGGTTGATTTGTTTTTCGAAAGATTTAACTAGTTGAGAACCCCGATTCTGAACGTGAGGTAAATCCCTTCGGGATTAACCATCGCAGTTTGAGAGAGATCGTTTTGGATTGGGATATCTATTGATTGGTGAGAATGGGTTTAGTTCTTAAAGCTTCATTATCAAACTGCCGGATTTGTCTCGCATCTCACAAAGAAAAAAGAAGCCAGAATACCCAAAGATATTCTGGCTTCTTTTACCCCGGAGACGATTCGAACGTCCGACCTACTGCTTAGGAGGCAGTTGCTCTATCCTGCTGAGCTACCGGAGCACTAAGTATACGCATATTTTTATTGAAAATATATCTGTATGCGCCATAAGACACTAATAAAAATCATGTCTATTGTCAATCCTCAATTAATTGAAATGCACCCGCAGATTCTATTGTACCCATGAGGATTTAGAGCGGTAGATACTGGTAAGCGGTAAGAAATCCTGCTAAAATGCAATAGAAGCCTTGGGAGCTGAAGCACGGTGGATTATGAGAAAGAGAAAAATACAGAGACTGCCGGTATTGAGATTATTGATATATGAGAGGTGCAAGTAAGAACGTGAACTTCAAGGATTTGCTTGATCAATGGGAAAAATCAGAGAATGGGAAGAAAATATCAGAACAGCATGAGAGACAGAGCAAGTTTCGTGATTCTGAGAGCGAACACAATGTCATTCAAAATAAACCCTTACTATCTGAATTAAAGCGAATGAAACCGCAAGATGAACTTGATCTGCACGGTTTTACTTCAGTTGAAGCTGAAAAGCTTGTTATAGAATTTCTTGAAAATTCTGCTGCAAAGGGTTTCCACAAAGTGCAGATAATTCATGGAAAAGGTAATCACTCAGAAAACCGGGAATCTGTCCTTAAAAAAGTTGTGAGAAAATGTATTGATGCATCACCTTATGGAGGGATGTCCGGAACTCCCCCCCGTGCGGAGGGAGGGAGCGGTGCAGTATGGGTAGCAATAAAGAAAAAAAGACATCGGAATTAACCGATGTCTTTTATAAATTTTCCTTATAAAAAAAGAGCAGTTCTTGTTTATCTCTCCCTGTAAATTATCCTTCCTCTCGTCAGGTCATAGGGGGAAAGAGCCACCCGTACCTTATCTCCTGGAACTATCCTGATATAATGTTTCCGCATCTTTCCTGAAAGATGTGCGAGAATTAAGTGTCCGTTTTGCAGTTCAACCCTGAACATGGTATTTGGTAGGGATTCTTTTACAATACCTTCAACTTCTATAGCTTCTTCTTTAGCCACGATTCCTCCTAAATATGCTGCAGATGCTAACTCTGCAAACCAGAAGTCCCGCAGACTTCCGAAAAAAAATTCTATGGGATGTTTAATCTTTTGTCAAGCTGATGATTGCAGAATAAAAAAATAGTATATTTTTGTAACCTACTGATTCTCTGGTAATTATAATTTTTAATGAATTCGGTTGACAAATACTCGGATTTATACTAAAACAATTCATCATATTATTGAGCGAGTAGGCGGGTGATCCCTTGGAAACAGTATTTATCAAAGAAATTGAAGAGCGGCTGGCAGTACTCCAGGAAAATATTCTTAAAATGTTTATTGCGGAAAATGAGGATTTCAAAAAACTTGTCAGCGGAATGGATATAAAGGATTTAGGGGACATTGCTGCGGATGATGTAATGTGCAGAAAGCTTGAGGCTCTTAATCAACATGAAACGAATAGGTTGAGACGGATTGAAGCTGCCCTGGCACGACTGAAAAACGGTCGATATGGTCTTTGCCTGAGTTGTGGGAAAAAGATTCCCAAAGATAGACTTCGCGCAATACCTTATGCCGTACGTTGCATAGAATGTAAAACAGGTGAAGAGTCAAACAGAAAAAAAAGAGCATAAAGAATTTGACTAATTAACCTGTAATAAATGGGTTGTGTGATTTCTCATGCCCAATGGTAGTAGATCCACCATGCCCGGGATAGACTTTCGTGTTTTCAGAAAGGAGATAAAGTTTCCGGCCTATGGAGTGAAGAATATCCTGGCTGCTTCCTCCCGGGAAGTCTGATCGGCCGATTGATTCCCTGAATAACGTATCACCACTAAACAATATCCCGAATTTTGCAGAAAAATAACATACAGAATCAGGAGTGTGTCCAGATGTCTGGATAACCACAAGGGAAGATCCGGGGACTTCCTCTTGCTGTTCTGTTCCGGGATTTACATAAAAAATTTCTGTTGGTTCCGGTAACTTTGCCAAAATTTCAGAATTCGTTTCCGCCATGGTCGGTGACATCATCAAAAGGGCTTGTTTTTGTTTTTCTCCCCCGGTTTTTCCCAGGGATGATTGTCCTTTGGAATGTACGAATACCGGCAGGGAATCCCCATAATGTTCAATTAACCCGGTTAATCCCAGAATATGATCAAAATGAGTATGTGTGAGAAGAATTCCTTTTGGGGTCAGCCCTTCATTAGAAAGAGACTGCACTATCCGATCGCTCTCCCCGCCTGGATCAATTACCCAACAGGTCGAATCATTATTTTCACGATATATATAACAGTTAGTTCCTATTACCCCAACAGGAATTCTTATTATTTGCGGAATCATATCTCAGCCTTTTTTTTTGCATAATCACAGGTTATGGTTCGCCCGCGAAATTGTGTTCCATTGAGTTTGTCAACGGTCAAACCGGCATTTTTTTCAGGGACAGTGATAAATGAATAATTATCCAGTACTTTTATTGAAAGTATTTCCGAACTTTCCAATCCTGCAGCTTGCTGTAGAAGACGTGAGAGATCTTTGGGATAAACCCGTCTGCTTTTTCCAATACTGATAAATAGTGTGGTGTCTTCTCCGGCATTTTCATTTTTTCTGATCCTTTTAATAGATCCTGAAGATCTGCTGCTAATACCGGGAAGGGTTCCTATTGCATCACGGAGAAGATATGCCGCCAAATACATCCGCATAGAGATTGGAACAGTTTTTCTGATCAGTTTCCGAATTGATTGGAGATCTTCCGGGTTTTTATCACTGCGAATTTTTTCCAGAAGCATACTGATTTTGCCGGCTGCGATGAGCTCAGGGTTTGGTTTTTCATCAAGAGAATTTTTCATAGTAAATAGTTCCTCCAGTTTTTGGCAGATATTTTTTTTGTCGATAGTCGTTAGACATAAGTAATTGAGAAATTGCATGTTGCAGGCAATATCAGAAACTATCTGCTGAATTTCTGTACTTTTACTTAGTTCATAGAAAATAATTGTACTTGGTTCTTGCTTGTACGGAAATGGCTCGGTTATTAATAGAACCGAGCCTGAAAAAAACATTTTTTCTTTTTTTAAATCTCGTTGTATATTCTTTTTTACAGCGATACTGTCGCAGAGAATGAAAATGTGCCCGGAAATTTGTTGGCTGAAAACTGTTTCAGCAATAAGCCCAGGATACAATTTGGGGAAAATTCCAATGTGAAGAGTTTGAGGTAACAGTAACCAATCTGAGCGGTAAAGTACCAGTGGCCTGTATAAGAGCTCCTTGAGTGCCGTATCTCCTTCCGGATTTGGGGAAAAGAGGAAGGTTTTGGGATGTTTTTTGAATTTTTTGTAGATATATTGCAAATCCCGATTGAAACTCTGGAGTACCTCACCAAAGCCTTCTTCTTCTATATTGGGATAGCTCTCAGTATCTGGTCTAATAATGACTACTTCCGCAACTGCTGCGAGGCTGATATTATTGCGGCGCAGGTGGTCAATGATCCTGTCAGGAGTTGATGCAAGACACTTGCTGCCGGTACGAAGTGCAGTTAAGTCTTCTCTGGCATTTTTCCGGGTTCCGATCATACCGATAGTAGGACATTTTTTTCTTACTGCAGTATTCGGTGTATAGATCTGCTCAATTAAGCCGAGGACTTCCTGGTCGACAATCAGCAGCCTTTCCGGTTCCTGACCGGTTGCTTTGTCAGGTTTTCCCCGATTGTTTTCCAGCTCGCGAAGCAGGTAGAGAAGAAGTCCTGCGATTATGGTACCATCATTTTCAGAGGATTCAATAATACTGTCGCGATACTTGTTACCTACAGCGATTTCCGGTGTCTTCTGTTGAAGAATGGTGGGTGAGGAGACCCCTAACTCATTACAAAGGGTGTGAAACATTTCCGACAGCTGGTTGATTTTTTTGGACACTCTCTTTCACCACGTTAGTTTTTTATTAGAATATAAGCACTCTTTGGCTTTGTCAAGGAACGTGTTCTATGATAATATGCTAATAATTGTAGGTCTGTCCCTGGCTCCAGGTGTCTATCGGGTTGCTAATTGCTTAGCTGCTTAATGGGTCTATATATATTTAGTGAGGTATGCGGAAGGAGTGCGCATGGAACAAAATAATGCACAAATAACTGAATATAGAAAAGAGATATCAGGGATTCTCTCTGAATTAGAGGTGCAGTTTGAGCAATTGGGTAAAGTCCTTGCGAAATTTGCTACCCCGAAATTTATTGAAGCAAAAGAGATGCAGACCCGGATTAAGGCTAGTGAGGAAGATGTCGATGCGCTTGATATGAAAATTTCCGGGATCCAGCAGGCTCAGGAAAAAAGTCAGGCAGCCAAGGAAGAGATCACCACTATAGAGCAGCGTCTATCCTCAATAGATATGGAAAAAAATTCACTGTATAGTCGAATAGGTGTTATTGCTTATGAAGAGTACTCTGCAGGTTCTCTGGGAGAGGAATTTTCCCTGCTGTTTACTTCTGTAACTCATCAAAACACAGAATTAACTAAATTTCAGAAGGCACTTAAGGAAAATGAGCTTCGGTTCGTTGCTGCACCCTTTTTTGAGAAGATGTCCCTACGAATTAAGCGTAATAAATTGAAAAATGAGATCCAGAAACTTGATTCTGCACGAGAGGATCTTTTCAGGAAATCAGGAAAGCAGATAAGTTCTTCCGATTATATAAAGCAGGTTAAAAGCCGGAATGCAATAATTATTTCAGAAGATTTTAAAAGGATTAGTATCGAGAGTGCAAGATTGTATGAGCAAATGGAGAATCGAAAGAATGAGGGCCAAAAGAATGAGGAGTTCCTTCTTCGATTGGGAGTAACCGGGAGTATCGATAATAAAATCGGGGAGCTGCAGGCTAATCGAAACCTCTACTACTCCAATCTTCAGGTATTATATATTGATTTAGCCCATTTTATGCTGGATCATCCTGAGGAACTTGCCAAGGTTGAAGAAGTCCATGAAGCTGCGAATAATCTTCAGCATATTCACAAACTTGAAAGAAAGCAAAAAGAACTTAATAATAAAATAACCCGGTTGGAAGCTAAAATTCGTATTACTGAGCTGGAATCCATAATTAATAATGACCAGGATCAGGTTGAGCATATTAATGGTCAAATCACGATGTTGACGAAACAAATTCAGGAGATTAAGGAAAAAGTTTCCCAGAATAGAAAACAAATTGTGAATCTAAAGAAAATTGCAGGAAAGGAAACCGAGCTGAGGTTATGATCCAGTCATACATGACTCATGTGGCGTATGCCTGGTACAGCAGATATCTATGAGCACATCATCTGAGAACAATAATACAAATCGAAAGAAAAAACCCGTGAAAGCAGCACCAGCCCAAAAAGAGCTGTTTGATGAGACAGGTGATATGCAGGATAATCGTGGTACTCCACTGGAGCCGTCTTCCAGGGCGACTAAAATTCTTGCCAGAAAAGCTGCTGAAGAAGCAATGATTTTCGCCAATCAGGATAAACCTAAGAAAACAGTAAAAATACAGGCCAGGAAAAAACCGGCAGTAAAGAGACCTTCGGTAAAGATACCTCAGGTGAGAAAAAAAGTAAAAATCTCTGCAAGGAAACTGAAACAGAGACGTGAACGGATTAAATTCGGGATAATATCGCTGGCTCTGATAGTTGTTGCAGTAGTAATTACTCTATTGGTGCTTAATCAGGGTGAGTCTTTCGAAGATGAGATTGCCTATTCTGCGACAGGGCTTCCTGTTCCCCTTTTAGATACCGAGACCCCGTTTGATAATGAAGTGCGTATCTTTATCCGCAGCGGTATGAGAGCAGAAAATATATGCAAATTGCTGGATCAGGCAGGTGTCGTCTCAAGTGCTGCCAGACTGCAAAGTTATCTTGTTTCGAACGGGATAGATACAAAAATACGTTCGGGTCCGATCTTCCTTCCCACCGGGATGACCGTTGCGAATGCTGCAGAAGCACTTGCAAGAGGATATTGGAACCATCCGATTATCTATATATATCCGGGGTCTACCCTGGAGCAGATTGATTCACTGCTGACTACGTATGGGCTATCTCAGGAGGGAGATTTTATTCAGGAAACCAATCTGATTGCCCGTGAAAAGAATCTTCCTTTTGCTGAAGGATTTTATTATCCCGACGAATATATATTAAACCAGGTTGATGCTGCTGCCGGTGTGCTTGCAGCACAAATGTATGAGCGGTTTAAGTTGATTACGGGACCTATGGAAGAGGAACTCTCTTTACAGGGCAGGGCGCTGTTCGATATGGTAATTGTGGCTTCAATGATTCAACGGGAGACTGGGGAAACAGAAGAGATGCCTATTATTGCCGGAATCATTTGGAAACGGCTTGATGAAGGCATTCCGCTTGGTATAGATGCTACCACCCGTTATGAACTGAATGACTGGTCTAACCCACTGAGTAAGGATGTCCTTGAAAACCCCACTCCGTACAATACACGACGACGGAGAGGTCTCCCTCCCACCGGGATTTCAAATCCGGGGTTTGACGCCCTTCAGGCGGCAGCCTATCCGGAAAATTCTCCCTATTATTACTATTTGCATGATGGTTCAGCGCAAATTCATTTTGCTATAACCTATAATGAACATCTTGAGAATGTACAAACTCATCTGAGATAGTAGACGTTTAGCCAACATTAACACGATTTCTTCCCTGTTTTTTAGCTTCATATAAAGCTTTATCTGCATTTTCAAACAATATTTCCGGATCAGAATTCGCGTCTGGAACAAGTCCATACACCCCAAAGCTCATGGTAAACTGTTTTATTTGACCAGTTTCAGGATCAACGATCTTTTCTTGTTCTATCAGGGTACGCATTTTCTCTGCAATCTCTCTTGTAGCTTCAGGAGCTTTTCCCTGCAGGATAGCGATAAATTCATCCCCCCCATACCGTACAAGTATAGCATTTGATTGTATGAGTAACGAATATAATGTCTTTGCTATTCGTTTTAAGCAAAGATCCCCATAATGATGACCCAATACATCATTCAACTGCTTGAAATAATCAACATCTGTTATGATCATGGATATCGGAGACTTTTCCCGTATAGCTGATCCCCATTTTGTGATTAAAGTAAGATCGTAATAACGACGATTAAAAATGCCGGTAAGCCCATCAAGGAATGCGAGTTTTTCCAGTTCAGCATTTTTCGCAGACAGATCCTGAAGCAGCTCCCGGTTCTGTATCTTTAAATCATAAATTTCCAGTACTTTTGCAACTGATAATGGAAGAGTATCTCCTATAGCAGAACCTTTAAGTATATAATCATCAGCACCTTTTCTAATGGCTTCAACTGCTGTCTCAATATCAGAGTTGACGGTGAGAATAATGATTGGAGTATCTTTGTCAGTCTCTCTAATTGCATCAACAAGGCCAAGCCCATCAAGTTCCGGCATATGTATATCAGTAACAATAATATCTATCTTCTCATGCTTACTGAATATAACGAGAGCATTTCTACCATTTTCAGCTTGAAATACAGAGACCCCCTGATCAATCAGGATTTCGCTAATCATTTCTCTGACAAACCTGTCGTCATCAACCACTAGTACCGCTATTTCTCTCTTGTTAACCACGATCGTTTCCTTTTTGCTTCAGATCATTTATTATCCGATCAAGGTTTTAATTGTCTCGATTAAATTATCCTGATCGAATGATGATTTGACAATATATGCATCTGCCCCGGCTTGTACCCCGCGTATCTTATCCTCTTCACTCTCCCTTGATGAGACTATAATAATAGGAGTATGACGATAGGATTTATTTTTTCGCAGCATTTTTACCAGCGTTATCCCGTTCAAATGGGGCATTTCTATATCTGTGATGATGAGATCATATTGATAATCCTGTACCATCCCGAACGCTTCTTCGCCATCAGAAGCTATTTCTACCTGTTATCCATGTGATTCAAGAATACTCTTTTCAATATCGCGGGTGCTGGTTGAATCATCAACAACAACAATTGTCGGAATGGATTGTTCCTCAGTGTTACTGGTATGGGCTATATTCTGGTGGCTATGTTGTGAGTATTCCATCAATTGTCTTGTGTTTAGCAGGTTGATGATTGAGTTTGTGCCGGTGATGATACAACCGGAGACCCAGGGTGTCTGTTGTATATGCTGAGGAAGTGAATGAATCATAAAACTGCCTTGTGCAATAATATCATCTGCAATAATTGCTGCCAGTCCTGTTGCTGTTTTTATGATTAAAAAGAATGGAAAGGCTGTATCCCGGGTCTCCTTATTTTGCTGCAAAATCTTCTCCAATCTAACAACAGGAATGATCTGTTCCCGGAGGCGGATTGCGGGCCTGCCGACAACTTCAATCAACTCAGCAGCATCTAACCTAACGATTTCATTTAGAGTGTGTGTAGGGATGGCAATTTCAGTACTTCCAATTCTTAACCGGGTTGCATCGAGAATTGCAGTATTGATTGGCAGTATGATTGTGAACGTTGTTCCTCTATCCTTATGTGTTTCTATCTGCAATGAACCGTTGAGTTTATGTATGATATTTTCCCGCACAATATCCATTCCAACACCACGGCCTGATAGATCTGTGATAATGTCACTTGCTGAAAGACCGGGAGTGAAAACAAGATCGGCTATAGCATCCGGAGTAGGGTTTCGCTTGATCCGCTCAGCATCAGCTTCTGTTATAAGATTTTTCTGTACGGCCTTATCCAGGAGTTTGGCTGTTTGAATCCCGGCACCATCATCAGCAATGGTAATCTGGCACATTCCGTGCTCATAGCTTGCTTTCAGATGTATGTGTCCATTTGCTGGTTTTCCTCTCTTTTTTCTTACATCAATTGATTCAATACCATGGTCTATTGCGTTGCGAATAATCTGTATCAGGGATTCATCAATCATCTCGACTATCTTTTTATCAAGTTCAGTATTTTCACCAGTTATGGAAAAATCAACCTCTTTACCAAATTTTGCTGCCAGTTCCCGTACTATACGAGGGAATTTCTCAAAAATCATATTAATAGGAACTAACCGTAAATTAAAAAGGGCATCACGGAGTTCGATATTAAGGTGATCAATCGTTGGGGCATCATGAAAGAGAAAAGTTGATAAAGAATCAGTAGAACTCTTTAGTTGAGATAATAGATCATGAATCCGATCATAAGCACTATCCCGGTCTGCTTCATACAATTGTTCGGATATCCTGATTGCTGCGGCTATCTGCTGAAGTTGTTTTGCAAGTGATTGATTCCAGAGGGAAATTTCCGAAACAAGCTTTATCAAATCATCAAGTTTCTCAGTCCTGATTAAGAATGCTTCGTGTGAAATTCGTTCTCTTTTTCTCTGTTCGGGGATTACTGTTTCAGTTTCCAGGCTTTGCTTCATTACTTGTAGTTCGGCAGCAGATTGATCATCTGATTTTCGTTTCTTTTTAATCTGCTCAAGAAGTGCCTTATCCGGGGGTGCCGGCTTCTGTTGATTTTCAGCCATATCTATCATATTTGACAACTGATCTGTTGCTTTGAGCAGCAGGTTAATTTGCTCAGTATCAATCACAATAGAACCATCCCTGATTGCACTTAAATTATTTTCAACCTCATGAGTAAAATTCGAGATTGTCTGGAGATTCATCATATTAGAAGAACCTTTGATGGTATGGACACACCGGAATATAGTATTAATAAGTTCTTTGTCATCTGGTTGTGTCTCTAGAGATAACAATCCGGATGAGATTTGAGAAATATGCTTTCTAGCCTCTTCAATGAACCTAACGAGAAATTTCTTTGTATCGGATGCCACAATCTCTCCTTCTTATAAAAAATAGAGCTGTAATGTCAGCCTGCCAATTGCTGAATACTATAGGTACATAACCTGATAATCTGTTTTACTGTCTGTTCAGTGACAGAGACGATCAGTAGGTAATCATGTATTACCGGATCTTTCAGACTCGCAATAACACGTCTATATGTACGAACAGCCAAGCTTTTTTCCTGTTGTTCCTTGAGTATTTCTGCGGAATAATAGAGCGCAATCCAACACATTGAATCAATAAAAACAGCCGACTTCAAAGAGGATAGAGCATTGTCATATTTCCCTTGAAGGCGTTCTATCATTGCTTTTATTACATGCGGTTCGACTTTCATGGGATCCTCGGTGATAAGCTGATTACATAATGATTCAGCTGTATCTATATTATTCTGATCAAAATAGATACCTGCGCGCAGGGTCTTTGATTCATATGTTATCCCGGATGATGATTCAATAATATCAAGTAGTTTAATTGCCTTTGAAAAAGAACCTGTTCGTGCAAATTCCAACGCCTGTTTTATAGTAACTTTATTATTTTTTTTTACAACAGGAATATCCTTTCGTGATTTTTTCGATGAAACACGTTTAGCTCCCGGTTTTAATCCATAGCTATATCGTTTGGTAAAATTGACAGGGGGTGTTGGTGAAGCCGAATCCTTCTTAAACACGAACACACCTTGGTAGTTTTTTAATGATAGTATTCCCAAATCATGGGGAATAGTCTCTGCTGAACTGGTAAATAGTGTGCCTTCAGGATGAAGAAGATCGGCGAGACTTCTGAAAACTGCAATACGCTGGTCTGTATCAAAATAGATTGAGACATTTCTGTAGAAAATGATGTCACAAGGCGAGAGTGCAGATACTTGACTAGTGTCTACCAGATTTATTTTTTTAAAAGATACTTGAGATTTAATTGAATGTTTTAAACGGTATTCCATTCGTTTATCATGATCAAAGTAAGTATTTATCAATGGTTTTGCTAACCCGCGTAATTGATGACGGGTATAGGATCCCGCAGCAGCAATGTCCAGAGCTCGTTTATTGACATCAATACCAATATATTGAAAACGATTATGCATCAAAGTGTTATATTGGGCATCAATTTTCATTACTATTGAATAGATTTCAGCTCCTGTTGAACAACCTGCACTTAGTATTGTTATGCGGTCTTTAGTTTTAAGCAGGTCAGGGATGATAAGATTGATAACGATATCCAATGCTCGTGATTCTCTAAAAAAGTAGGTTTCATTGATCGTTACATTGTGAATAAGGTCGTTATGAGCATCAGGTGTCGTTTTTATAAGATGGAGAAAGTCGGATTCTGAAGAGCAGTTCCATTTTGTCATGATGGCGTTGATAGCACTGTCTAAAATAGAACTGGGTATTCTAACTGAAGAGGCTCCAATTTTCTGTTTGATTAGATGCTGTATTCCTGGATATCTAGTATCTTCCATTATACTGTACCCTTTGCTTGGCTGTTTATTATAGAGATAATTTTTTTTGCAATATGGGTTATGGGTAAAACATGATCGATGCAGTCAGTTTCGATAGCCTCTTTCGGCATGCCGTAGACAACACAGGTCTGTTGATCCTGAGCAATGGTTATTCCGCGTGATTTCTTAATTAAACCCATCCCTTCAACCCCGTCATTGCCCATTCCCGATAGAATTATTCCGATAATCTGATCTTTGCATTGCTGCGCAATGGAGGTGAGAAGTGTGTTCGCTGAGGGCGTATAGAGATCATTACTTTGCGTCTTTTTCAGATTGATGCAGTGTTGCTTATCAATACTTATGTGATAATTATCAGGAGCAATATAGACAGTCCCCTGTATGATGTGTTCATGATGAGCTGCTGTTTTTATCTGCATGGGGGATAACTCACTTAGCCAGTGGACAAGTCCTGAAGAAAATCCTTTCCCGATATGCTGAGCTATAATAATTGAGGCGGGCAGATCGCCGGGAAGATTGCTAAGGATCTCGACAAGTGCCTTTGGGCCGCCGATTGAAGAAGCTATCCCGATGACAATAGGGGAAGAGTCCTCTTTGTGAGTTGAAGCAGTATCAGAAAGTGATTTGAGAACATTTTTTTTGTTTGTTCTTATATGCCGGATTACTTTGGCTTTAGCAAGAAATCGAATTTTTTTCGCAAAAGCCGATTTGTCTTCATCATGCAGCTGAGGTTTGCAAAAAACTTCCAGAGCGCCCTTTCCGATTGCCTGGTAGGCAATCTCAGCATCATGTACCGATGTCAGAACCAGTATAGGAACAGGATTTGTTGCCATGATTTCTTCAATGGCTTCTAACCCATTCATAACAGGCATAGTAATATCCATAGTAATAAGATTAGGTTTAACCTTTTTAGCAAAACCGCAAGCCTCTTTACCGTTAACAGCCTCACCTGCTATATACATATCATCTTCATTTGAGACAATATCTGATATTAATCCTCGAGCTAAGGAACTGTCATCCACGACTAAAATCCCTAATTTTTTCATTTATATTCCTGTTATCGTTATGAACCTATCCTTCAAGCTGACCCTGATTCTCAGAAGAGAGCTTGAATTGCTTTAGAAGCACGGACAGTTGTTTTCCAATAGCCTTAAAATCAGTACCGGTCTCGTTCAGTGCCTGAATTGCCTCACTATTCTGTTGTGCACCTAAAGATATCTCTTTTAACCCTATCTGTATCTGGGCAGCAGCAGTTTGCTGCTGTTGAACGGAGAGTGATATTTGTTGGGTGGCTTCATGAGATGATTTGACACTCCCTACAATGAACTCCATAGTGTTGACTGATTCATTTGAGCTTTCGAGCCCCTTCTGAATATTCTTTGTTGTCTTCTCAGAAGCCACTACCATCTGATCAGCAAGATTCTGGATCTCATTAATAATTTTATCTATGTTGGCTGTTGAGTCAATAACACTTTCTGTAAGCTTTCTTATCTCGGCTGCAACAACACCAAAACGCTTTCCCGATTCTCCCGCACTGGATGCCTCAAGAGCAGCATTAAAAGCAATAATCTTTGTTTGGTCAGAGATTGTATTGATTATACCCATAACTTTTGCAATATCTCTAGACCGTTGTTTCAGGTTCATGATATTTGAAATATTCCGGTCATTATCCCCATTAATATCATTAATCTTTTCAGCGACTGAATTAATAAGCTCTGAACTGTCATTCACATAAGTATAGATTTTTTCAGACACCTCGGAAACTGATTTTGTATTCTCAGAGACTTGGGTAAAAGAGGATGCAAATTCATCCATGGTTGTTGAGATCTCAGCAATTGAGCCTGCCTGTTCAACTGAAATAGCAGATTGCTGCTCAACACTAACTGCAATTGAGGTGCCTGTTTCATTGGTTTTCTCAGCCGCTGTTCTTATTGCTTTTACTATTTCAGCAATGCTTGTTATCATGTGATTGGTATTATTTATGAGTGAACCAATCTCATCTTTCCTTTCAGAGTGAATACTTATGTCAAGATGCCCCTGCGAAAGACGAGTGACTTCATCATTCAAGTGCAGAAGTGGGGAAACAATTTGTTTAACAATAAAATAACCGATTATTAAAGCAGCAACTGAAGCACCAATAAGGAAGAAGATTAGTACTAGTGATCTTGTCCTTGCAGGAGCAGATAGTTCAAGTTGATCCATCTGTGTAATAATTGTCCAGTCGAAATTCGCCTGTATTTCCCCAATTTCATCAAGGCGAATGATCTTTGCAGCCAGGACAACTCGTTTCTCTGCTATATTGTCATTAATGATATCAATAAACGTGCTCTGATCTTTCTCAATCTGCAGAGCCTTATTTGAGTAGATGGTCCCTAACATCTTTGTTCCTTCAGGATACAGAGGTTTTGTTATTACTCTATTCTCTGATGATAAAAGATAGGATTCTCTCGTGTTATATCTACCAAATTCAAAAGAAGTTATAAGCTCTATTTGTTCATTGGGAAGAGCAAGAATCATAACATCGGTAAAGGTTCCGGATTCATCATACAGCGGGACACAAACATGCATTACCGGATGTCCTGTATTTTCATATACCCTGAAATCTTGAATCATGGGAAGACCGGTTCGGCGGACCTCATTCCAACACTCGTACAGTTTTTCATCAGATGCCGAAATCTGCATACCAATCGCACGTTCTTCTCCAGGGTTGTCTTCAGTAAAAATAAATGTTCCATTAGCTTTTGAGATAATATAAGATTCCGAAAATCCAGAGGCAGAATGAAGCCCATGCATAATTGGTCGGTAGATTTTCATTAACCCAGATAGTTTCTGTTCGAAGTTTTCAGATATATAAGAATACGTATCAATGAGTGTATGAATCTCTTTTCTCATCAGCTGGATATTACGGTTCTCTGCAAGACTGGATGCGTTATACATTGTATTTTCCATATACTTGATAATCTGATGGGTTTTCGATGCATTAATACCTTCCAACGCTGAAAAGGCTGAGTTCTTTTCCTGAAGGTAGAAATAACTCAAGCTAAGTACTCCTACTAGTACAGCGGGTAGAAAACTCAGGAGAAAGAAGATCAGCATAAGCTTGGTTTTTAAACTTTTTTGCAGAAAAAATTTCATGATGCCTCCCTGGATTTGGTAAATTCCTGTATGAGAATGGTTGGGTCCAATATTGCTGTTATCGAATTGTTAAGAACTATGAGGTTGCATATTGCCATTGACCGCCTCATGGTTTTAATATCCTTTGGTAGAGAAAAGAGCTTATTTGATGGAACTTCAAAGATATCTTCAAGATCGTCAATTTGGATAATCTCTCCAATTTTTAGATGAATATACTTTGGGTTTTTACTGGATCTATGATTGTCGTAGTTGGAGAAAAGCAAATCTAATGTATATATGAGATCGTCTTCACCTTTGGAAACGACAGATGATATATGACTTATATAACGAGCCTCTATTGCCAATAGATAATGGGAAAACGAGAATATAAGGTATGTTCGTACCTCAATCATATTTTGAGTAGAAGTGTTGTCTGCTATCATTCTATTTCCAATATTTTTTCTGATAGTTTATCCACATCAAGTATCACGATGTGTCTGTTTTGATAATGAAATTCACCGCTGATTAGTAGTTTTATTGCATCAGGAAGTGATGATAGAGGTTGCTGTAGGGCACTCTGGGGAATAGATACAATATCTTCAACACTATCTACTAAAAACCCTGAATCAAGTTTGTCAGTCTTGAACAGGATAATCCTGGATTTTGAATCGGGCTCTTTTTTGACCAATCCCAGAATGGTGCGAAGGTCCAGGACAGACTCAATTTTTCCACGTATGTGAATAACTCCCAAAACATACTCAGGGCAGCCTGGGACGTATGTGATGTGAACGTATGGTTCGACTTTTGTGATATAGGTACTATGGAATGCAAACAGAGTATTATCTA
The DNA here is from genome assembly GCA_023139255.1 of Spirochaetales bacterium. GTDB lineage: Bacteria > Spirochaetota > Spirochaetia > JABMQR01 > JABMQR01 > JABMQR01. The sequence continues at coordinate 7,920 of JAGLNY010000011.1, read as the reverse complement.
ATGAACAGACGAGAAAATTTTCATACTTTTCTTCTTCCTGCCAGGATTCCAAATCTTCATCAGATGCAGCAACTTGACTACCAACGTCCATAAATCCTCCCAATAACAAACTGATCCTGTAAATATTATACTATCTGTTTATCAATGTTGCAATCAAAGTTATTTTTTGGGGATCTTCTGATAGAAATAAAAACAACTCCTGTACGAACAAGGAGTTGCGAAAAAGAATCTATACCGGCGATCGGACTTGAACCGATACAGGGTTACCCCCAATAGATTTTGAGTCTATCGTGTCTACCAATTTCACCACGCCGGCAATTGAGAACAAACCCTATACTATTTTAAAATAATTATCAATCGAAAACTTCAAAAGTCAATTTGCAGATGATGCACATGTGGTATATACTTTCTAGCATTAGCAGTGGTTGAAATATATTTTTCAGGAGGCTTTTTATGGGTAAGATGTTTGCACCGACTTTTTTCGCCCTGGTTTTTGTTGCAATCATAGCAGTCTATATCAAGGTTGTTTTACAACTGCCGATTCCCGGCTTCTATAAGGTACTTGTCGCCCTGATTTTAGCTTCGTTAATTGTTACCATGGGCTATCTATTGATAAAAAGGCATAAAGAAATACAGGAGGAGGATTCTGATGATCTTAGTAAATACTGATTATATTTCCGGGAAGGAAGTAGAAACTCTCTCAATTGTGAAGGGTTCAACCATTCAGTCAAAGAATATAGGGAGAGATATTATGGCCGGTCTTAAAACCATTATTGGGGGAGAGCTGGATGGGTACTCCACAATGCTGAATGAGGCCAGGGCAATCGCAACGAAGCGGATGGTCGGAGAAGCTGAAAAACTAAAGGCTGATGCAGTTATTAATGTCAGGTATGCCACCAGCAATGTTATGCAGGGAGCAGCCGAAGTCATGGTCTATGGTACAGCTGTTAAGTTCGTATAATCTTTTCACTTAAAACACTTTCTCAATAAACAGGATATACATGGTTCATGAAACAAAATTCTCGATTACTTAATAAAATCATCTTACTCTTGGTTGTTTTCATGTTCATTTCCGGGGTTTTACTCTTTTCCAATGAAGCAGACACTATATTCAACATGGATATCCCGGTTGTGTATGGTGAAGAAAAATTCATACAACGAATTGAATCACTGACAGGGGGAACCCGGGAACCAGTAGGATTGGTGCTTTCAGGAGGATCAGCACGCGCATTTGCACATATAGGAGTTCTCAAATATCTGGAAGAAGTAGGGATAGTCCCTGATTTCATAGTTTCAAACTCAATGGGATCTATTGTCGGGCTGCTGTACGGAGCAGGATTGTCACCCGACCAAATCTACCAGCTTATAGAATCTACTGATATAGGAAACTTGTTCGAGCTGACCTTGCCGATTTTGGGAGGATTGCTTGATGTGAGCAAGTTTACCAGTCTGATGCATCAGTATATTGGAGATCTTGACCTTGCGGATTTGCCAATACCTGTAATGGTAATTTGTGAAGATCTTATTGAGAAAAGAGAGATCAGAATCACGGAAGGTGATTTTTATACGATTATGGAGGCAGCCTATGCACTGCCGGTCTACTTTTCACCTATTCAGTACAAAAACCGGCTGCTGATTGACGGGGGAATTTCAAACCTTGTACCATTAAGTGCTGCATATCAATATACAAATCAGGTGATTGCCTCAACCACATTTTACAAAAATCCTGATCTTAACCTGAAGAATCCGCTCACTATATTGAATACCGCAATGGATATCAATAAAAGCAGGACTGGCATTCAACAGATAAAAGAGTTTGATCCGCTCCTGATACGCTGTAATGTAGAGGAATTTTCATTTATGGATTTTGCGAGTCTCAGAGAAATATCTGATGCCGGATATCAGTCGGCAAAAGAGATGTTTCGTGAACTGGAACAGCTTAGCGGTTCTCATGCGAATTCTCAGCTATGGGTGAAAAGAGATATTTTTTCGGAACGTCTGGCACTGGAATTACGAAATTACCAATACACCTCCCGCATAGAAATTATGAGGAGTACAGTAACAGTTGACATTAGTGTTGAAAACAATTTTTACCCCTATGCATCAACCTACCTGCTTGATGATATGTACTTTTCAGCAGGGGCAGGGGTAGCGGCAGGTCCTCTTCAGGGAAGGATTTCCTGGGGTGAAGTTTGGGATACGTATAATACATTGACTTTTATTCCTTCTTTACAGCTTGATGCAGCCTATTCCCCCTTTTTCTTTTTGCAAACTGAATTAAAGTACAGACAATCCTTTGATTTTTCCGGTATTTCCGACATCTTGGGATCTTTCTATACCAAAGCTGCGATTCATACCGTTCCATTTGCTGATACAGACAGTAGGTTTGATGTGCCCATATCATTTGAGATTATCGGTACCTGGGATTCTTCTGTTTATTCTTCATTGTTAACCACTGGTGCCCGTTACTCCCTTCACAGAACTATTGAACGAAGCGGCGCAGGTTTTATTGAGGCAGGATATCAATTGGCAGATTTTTCAAGGAATGAAATGTTTGGCTCTTTAGGGGTATCCTTCCCGGTTATGGGAGATTTTGATTTTTCTCAAAGACTTTTCACAAGAATTTCGCTGGATGGAGATGGGAAAACATCGTATTATAATCGTGATTATATTCGGTCCACGTTACCAAATGGATTATATGACTCAAATGTAATAAGTTCTACTGAAATTGTATTTATTCCTTCAGCATGGAAACAAACCTTTGCCGAGCTTGTTATCCTGAAAAATCTTCGGGTGTCCGGCTATACCGATTTAGGAATATTTGACAACTTTCTTTGGGCAGCCGGTATGCAGATGGAGTGCGATATATCACTGATAGGGCTTAAACCTCTGCGAATTACCGCGTATGCGGGATTCGACAGTTTTTCCGGTGGTCTGTCAGCAGGAATATATTTCAAATATTTTTGATTTTACCGCGTATATCTGTGGTATTATAAAACTAGTGCACTATACAACTTAAAGCATAGGATTCTTACTTGTAGCCAACAGGTGTCTACTGCGTCAGAAAACATCACCATAGCTAGCTATGGTTTCGTTTTCTTTCTTGTATCCATCTGTTGGGTCCTGCGTAAGAACCTGTAAGTTTAAGCTGTACAGTGCACCAGTACCATTACTGATTGCTGTACCTCCTGATATTCCATTCATAGTTGTCCTTCAGTGTATCATCTAAAATATAAACCAGCAGTGATTGCTTGTTGTGCAATTGATAGTAATGGATATGTTGACGGAGTGGAGGATTTCAGCATGTACCGAAAACAATCAAAGCAGCTTGGTTTTGATGAGTTTTATATACCATTCGGCGGATATATTAATGATGATAACCGGTGGGTACGGCTTAGCAGTCTGATCCCTTGGGACGACCTGGAACATACGTATGCCAGATCATTTTCTACAAGGAAAGGGGCTCCTTCCAAACCATTCAGGATGGCACTTGGGGCTGTTGTAATTCAGCGGATTCTGGGAGTAAGTGACCGGGAGATTGTAGAATTGATTGCTGAAAATCATTATATGCAGTATTTTATTGGTCTGGATGCATATCATGACGGGGTTCCGTTTGATTCCAGTCTGCTGGTACATTTCCGGAGAAGGCTGGGTGACGAGGTAATCAAGATAGTTTTTAAATTAATCCACAAGCGAATGAGGAAACAATTCAAGATAGATTGACCTATGACTACCTATAAGCACCTCTATAAAACTTGCAGATTATGCCCCCGGCTCTGTGAAGTTGACAGGATATTGGGGGAAAAGGGATTCTGCGGTCAGGGACCTGAAATGAGAGCTGCATTTGCCGGTATACATAGGGGAGAGGAACCGCCGATAAGTGTACAATCAGGATCCGGTACAATCTTTTTTACCGGATGTACTCTGCACTGCAGTTATTGTCAGAATAGGCAGATTAGCCAAAACAATATTGGCAGGACCATATCCAAAGGTGACTTCTCTAAAATCTGCCTGATCCTTGAAAAAAAAGGTGCAGCAAATATTAATCTGGTTACCGGGACACAGTTTATTCCCTCTATACGGGAAGGAATAGATGAAGCAAGAGCAAACGGCCTTACGATTCCTATTGTATGGAACACTTCGTCATTTGAGTCTATTGAAGGGCTGCAGGTTATCTTGCCTGTAGTTGATATTTTTCTTGCAGATATAAAGACACTTTCCAGAGAACACAGCCAGGAATTCTGCAACTCAGGAATTTATCCGGAAATCGCTGTTAATGCTCTTGATATCATGGTTAGTAAGAGAACAATCAGATTTGGGGATAAAAATAATTTGTTGAGCGGGACAATAGTAAGACACCTGGTTCTTCCAGGAGAGCTTGATTCTACGGAAAGAGTAATCCATTGGTTGGGAACCAATTCCCGTTTTCGTAATAAGATTCTACTCTCGATCCTTGTACAGTTTGTAGATACAAACGGAATTCCTTCCGAAGGCGGCGTGAAAGTTTCCGGGAAAGAGTATGAAAAAATTCTCTCAATGTTGGATATATATGGGATTGAAGATGGTTATATCCAGGAAATAAGTGATACTGATTACACAGATTGGGTTCCTGATTTTACTCATGTAAACCCATTTCCTTCATCTTTTGCAGATCCGGTATGGCATTATCGGGAGGGTTTCATCCACTAAAAAGATGTGATCTATAATTCAGGTCCGATGGTGGTTCCCTCAAAACTACCTTCAATGAGAATTTTTCTGAAATTCCCCAAATTGCGTCCCTCTGCTGTAATAACCTGAAGTCCTATTTCTGAAGCTCTTTTTGCGGCAATAGGATCAAACGGTACATTTGTTCCCGGTACCCAGATATCGCCAACCATAGAGCGAAAAGCATTCCACCCAATATGATCAAGCGGCTTTGCGGAAGGATCTTTTTTTGGATCAGCTGTATAAACTTTTTTTATATTGGAAAGATTTACAATCCTGCCTGCCCCGAATCTTTCAGCAAGGATGACAGCATCATTATCGGAGGAAAACCCAGGTTTCCATCCTGCGGCAGTAAGGATTTTTCCAGTGAAAGTAATGTCTGCAGTTGGGTCGGTTACGAGCGGATCAAAACAGGCATCGTAAAATACTGCCTTAATAAGTTGTCCATTCAAATGAGTTGCAGCCACTCCGATCCAGTCAAGATCATCAGATTTTGGGTTCGCAATGATCTCTCTACAGGCATTCTGATAGATTCTCGCCGGGGCTCCGCCGCCGGTTACAATTATCAGTTTTCTGCTGGTATCCTCTGCCAGATACTCCATCACGATTTTCCTGAATAGCTTAATAAATTCCTGATCAACACTATCCGGTGAGATAATTGATCCGCCTAAAGATATTACTGTCAGGTTTGACATAAAGAAACTCCTCCTGGTGTACTGTACAGCTTAAACTTACAGGTTCTTACGCAGTAGACACTTGTTGGCTACAAGTAAGAATCCAAAGCTTTAAGTTGTACAGTGCACCTGTATGCTGCCTCAAGTCCGACAAACTCCTGATATTAATCTTTATCAGACTTGTGATTTTACCACCATAACACAGATTATCTGAGTCATATATCATTTATGGCATATAGGGATTAGATAGTTCAAGGTTCAACAGCAATATTTTTTTAGGAATAATTGAAATTTTTGAATTTTCCTTCTGATTCTACAAGTAAATAGTAGTAAGACTTAATAATAATAAGGAGAAAAAAAAATGAACAATTTGAATTCTGTAATTATCGAGGGGAATCTAACGAGAGATCCGGAGCAGGTTACTACACCGAAAGGAACCCCTGTGTGCAAATTCACTATTGCAACAAACAGGTACTTTAAAAGCGGCGAACAGCAGCAGCAGCAGCAGGAGGTCTCGTTTTTTGCAGTAGAGACATGGGCTAAGCTAGCCGGCAGCTGTTCTACCTATCTGGAGAAAGGGAGGGGCGTCCGGGTCGTTGGGAGATTGAAACAAGAGCGTTGGGTTAGTGCAGATGAGAAAAAACATGAGCGTGTTGTATTGGTTGCCGAGCATGTTGAATTTAAACCTCAGTCAAATAGAAATATAAAGAAAGATGAAATTTCTATAGCAGAAAAATCAAATGAAGGAGAAGCAGTCATTTTTGCGGCAGAGGAAAGTGCAGGAGTAAATGGTAAATTAAAAGTAAAACCTGTGAAAGAGAGTAAAAAATAACAATTTTATACTATAGCATAAGAGGGTATGCTGAGTGGATAATCAGCATATCCTCTTTTCTTTTCTGTTTTTTCTCTATATAGTAGTAACAGATAGTGTAAAGGAGGAAATGTATATATGAGTGAAATAGTATTAACAGTTGATAATTTTGAGACAGAAGTACTAAAATCTGATAAACCCGTTCTTGTGGATTTTTGGGCAGCATGGTGTATGCCGTGTAAAATGATTGGACCGATAGTTGCTGAAATTGCCGAAGCTCATGCAGATAAAGTGAGAGTTGGAAAGCTAAATGTTGATGAGCAAGGAGAAATTGCTCAGAAGTATAATATCATAAGTATACCTTCTTTACTTGTTTTTAAAGATGGTGAAGTAGTTAATCAGAGGGTTGGGGCAGGTTCCAGACAGATGATTGAAGGATTAATTACTGAGTATATTTAGTAAGGTTCCCTTCCTGTAAATCTCTTGATTGAGATATAATTACTTAAGAACTGCCGGGTGTGTAACGGCAGTTTTTTTACGTTTATACAAACTTCCAATCAACGTAATCAATGATCGCTTCCTGGTGGAATATAGACACCCTCAAAATTCAGCTCACCGAAAGTAGATTTGCCGGTTGGGACAATATACCAATCCTTACTGGAGTTGGTATCCGTGTATGGGCTGAATCTGCAGAGGGAGCGTGTGGCTGTTGAATCATCGGGGTTTACTCCGTCCTCCGGGACAATCTCAAGATCTGAAGACTGCCAACCTCCCTGCTCCGTAAGTATCATAACCCGGTCGAGCAGGATCCTGCTCCCAAATCCCCTGTACGAGGTATCCGAACCTGAATTTCTGTTACTGTAAAAAACCGCGTCCATAAGTTCTCCGCGCGGGGTCGTATACAGGCTTATTATCCCATTATTACCCGACAAACCTTCCCCGGATTCTATCCAGACATCCCAGGCAAAATCAGATGCATGCACTGATTCGGATTCTGACATTGACACTGTTTCGGTTATACATTCCCCCGTCTCTTTCCCGCAGTGAATGACTATCATGTCTCCGGACTCAACATCCAGAGGAGGCAATATAATACGCTGAATCCTGTCAAGATTTACTCCGTCACAGAAAGTGACACCTGCTGTATTGCCTGCACTTAGTACTACCAGCTCAACCCGGTCAGGATTGGCGGTTGATCCTTGAGTTGTAAACTCATTAATAATCAGTTCCGGGATATTCTCGTTCCAACCGTATACAGCAGCAGAGAAGAAAAGAGAATTTCCTGCATGATCAATAACCTGTCCTTCTACCAAACATCGTGACCCTGGAGGAACAAGATTTTCAGTATAGATACAAAGCAGCTCTTTTTGCTCATTGTATTTACTGATAGTTTTGATAAGAATTTTTTCGATACCGGTTGGCGGCAGAACTTTAAAACTATTCTGTACCGGTGTAACATTCTCTGAGAATTCGAATAAAAAACAGTTGGCCGATATGGTCTCAGCACTGAGGATAACCGGAGGGTGAATATCTGTATCCATCAATTCGCGGTAATCACTCAGAGGATTGCAGCTGCACAGGAGTATGGCAGCAATAGATACTGTGAAGAGAGCAAGATAATGCATATGGCATCTATAACGTATACGTGAGATAAAATATTTCATAATTCCCCCTAATCTTTATAACAGCAGAAATCGTGCAAAAAATTCAAAAACATTGCAAAATTAAATT
>JAGLNY010000109.1 GCA_023139255.1 Spirochaetales bacterium | reverse complement strand
ATCAACCCCCTCAATGCCTTCCGTATGAACGAAGATCCCTTTAACCCCATCAAAGGTCAATCCTCGAACATACGGCGGAATGATTACATCCCATTCCTTATTATATATACTCATAACCCGTACCTCTTTCTTATATCATCAAGCGGAACCTGCATCAAAAACGGGTTCAACTGTCGCCCGATTTCAGCATACACCGCAATTCTTTTCTCAATCGGTTTCCCGGCCAAAGGATTATCAATATGAAAAAGTCCCAATTCCGAAGATCCGAAAGCTAGTTTCTCATGAGCAACAAGCGCCCATGCAGAATCGAGCAAGTGCACAAATTCCGGCTGCAGCAACTCAGGACAATTAAACTTCTGACGTGATGAATTTATATCAACACCGCTTATCTCCATCATCCCGTATCTTTTAGCAAGCCCCTGTACTCTTAAAAGCTGTTCTTTTGTGTTTCTTGGCGGCATATACGTTACCGCAGAATACCCGATATCGTTGAGGACACTAAAAAGTTCTTCCAGATAACTGTCCTCAAATTTTTCTGCTTTCTTATCACCTGTTGCACTGTTAGTCACATCTCCAAGGTAGGCATATGCTGGAATAGCCCCGATTGAGTGCGCAAAACCAACAACTTCACGTGCCGGAAGGATCTCTTCCGGATCAGGCTGAATAAAAAATTCAGGGAGAAAACCCCCTTTCAAAACCCCAATAAGATCGTACAGGTAGTGCGGGTTTCCTGTATCAAGTAAAAAAGAGCGTACTTTCTCACCACAAACCATTTTTAACCGGTTTTCCAGAAAATCAACTACCGGCTCTCCCTTGCCATGTTCAGAAATTATTTTAGCGGCAAGTGCGGAAAGTATATGCCTTTCGGTAATACTCCCCCCATTACCACTCCTCGACAAAGGAAGAATATCCCGGTCAAAATCCAGGCGGCTGATTTCAAATCTGGAAATCAATTTGTTTAATGCGGCAACCTCAGCACGGTCTCTTTTCTTCCTTGCAACCCCAATAGGTTTCAAAAACTCACGACATGCAGCTATTTTGTCGGCTGGAACACCATGTATACACATATACACGATACCTCTGGAGTCCGGGTTGTTTATTTTCCGATCCTTCAGTTTTGTATCTTTAAAACTGCACCGGACCTCAAATCCCACTGTTGTCGCAATTCCCAGTCGGTTTCCGGAAAGAAGCATCTCTTCAGCAGCAGATATACTGTCATGATCAATACTTCCCACAATCTGCAGTCCGGCTTCCCAGGCTTTAAATGCTGCCATGGCTGGTTCATAGGGACTGAATGAATAGGTAGTATGAACGTGATTATTCACTTCCTGAGTCACATCCCGGAATATGGCACCATCCTGAATGGCTTTACCAGTATCCAGGAGTGCCGCAAACCGTTTGGAATAATCAGGTGAATTCAGTGCCTGTAACATACTACCTACATCGATATTCATAAATATTCCTTAAACTCCAAGTTTCATTGTCCGGTAGAATTCCCCATCTGTCTGGATCGTCTTTACCTGATGTCCTGTAAGAGGAATGATTTGTTCATGCACAGTATCAAGAATCCAATCAGGCTGTGCGAAAAACAGGTCTTCCATCTCGGCAGGTGGTGTTATCCAGTTCCTTGAACCAAGGACCACCGGTGGTGCATCAAGAGAATCAAAAGAAAGTCTTCCAAGATTCGATGCTACTGTATGCAGAAAAGAACCCCGCTCGCTGGCATCCGATGTCAGCAGCACCCTGCCTGTTTTTTTGACAGAATTAACCAGGGGCTCATAATTCAGCGGGTTGAGGAATCTCAGGTCAATCACTTCAGCTTCCAGCCCATACTCTTCCTGTAACTTTTCCGCGGCATCAAGTGCTGTGTAGAGTGTTGCCCCAATTGTTATAATGGTAAGATCCTTCCCTTCCCTGCGTACAGCCGGTTCACCTTCCGGGATCTCGTAATACCCTTCCGGAACCCCTCCTGTCTCAAACTGCTCACCTATGCCGTATAATTTCTGGCTCTCAAAGAATACCACAGGATCAGTCCCGCTAAGGGCAAGGTTTAACATACCTTTTACATCATAGGGTGTAGCGGGAAACATAACTTTCAACCCAGGTATATGAGCTGCGATTGCAGTCCAGTCCTGGGAGTGCTGTGCACCATATTTGTTACCAACAGAGACCCTAAGAACAAGCGGCATTTTAAGTACACCTGCACTCATTGACTGCCATTTCGGCATCTGGTTAAATATTTCATCGCCAGCCCTGCCCATAAAATCGCAATACATCAATTCAACAACGGCTCTACCGCCAGACATTGCATAACCGACTCCGCTGCCTACGATAGATGCTTCAGAAATGGGTGAGTTAAACAATCTGTGATAGGGCAAAAGTTCTGTCAGTCCCCTATAACAGGCAAAAGCTCCTCCCCAGTCACGATTTTCCTCACCGTATGCTACCATTGTCGGATCTTTGGTAAATCTATATACCATTGCCTCAAAAACTGCATCACGGTAAGCATAGAGTCTTGCTGAAGATACTTTCTTTCCGTTCTCATCAAGGTAAAACCGTTTTTTTCTTGCTATCTGCTTCACGCGTTCATTTTCTTCCGGTGCCTGTAGGAGATCCGGTTCCCGATTATCGAATTTCTCAACTTTTTGGTTGGAAAACATAACTGACTCGATAAATCCGCCATCAACATGAGGTGATTTCCCGATATCGATTGCCAGTTCCATAGTTTTTCTGATCTTCCCGACAACTTCCTGCTTATAGTTCTCTATTTCTGAAGCGGTTAAAACTTTATTTTTCTCAAGATACTCTGCGAAGGCGACTATACTGTCCCGCTCCCTGAATGCCTCAATCTCTTCCCTGGTGCGGTATGATGATACATCGGATGGGGAATGACCTGAAAGTCTGTATGTTATGGTATCCAATAGTACAGGACCCCGGCCTTCAAGAAGTATCTTTTTCTTCCGGGAAACTGCATCAGCTACTGCCAGAGGGTTAAATCCGTCAACTCTCTCAGCATGCATACCGTCCTGGTTAACACCATACCCAATTCTCGCAGGTGTCCTGTACCCCATTGTTTCCCCGGAGGTCTGTCCACCCATACCATAAAAATTATTAAAGACATTAAGCATATAAGGAGGCGCACCGGCCATATCCCCCCACAAGGTATGATACTGATCCATTGCAGCCAGCATTAACCCTTCCCAGACAGGTCCGCACGCCATAGAAGCATC
>JAGLNY010000108.1 GCA_023139255.1 Spirochaetales bacterium | reverse complement strand
GGAGATGGGAGACAGGAGACGGGAGACAGGAGACGGGAGACGGGAGATCGGAGACGGGTGGCCGGAGACAGGAGACAATCCCCCGGTTTTCTGTCTCCGGCTCCCGGTTTTCTTCCCACGTCCTCCCGTTTTCTTCCCACGTCCTGAAAGGAGAAGTTCCAGATGTGTTTTAACATGTCAATTGTAAAGGAAATAGAAGCAATCCAGAATGAATTCAGGGCTGAATTCGCACAGCATCCAATCTTAACGGAAAAAGTACTGACAATGTATAATGCATCAGGATTTGAGCATCCCGAGTGGCCGGTTATCTGTAAGGGCAGCCCAAAAACCATTCATATGCTGCATTGGGGGCTCATCCCGCACTGGGTAAAAGATTCTGCTTCAGCCGGAGAAATTCGCAATAAAACCCTAAACGCCCGCGGAGAAACTTTAGGAAAACTACCCTCTTTCCGATATTCCTTCCCGGGAAAAGCCTGCCTGATTATTGCAGAAGGTTTCTTCGAACCTCATCATTACCGGAAAACTTCCTATCCCTTCTATATTTACCGATCTGATGGCCGTATGATATCTCTCGGCGGAATATATGCAGACTGGACACATCCCGAATCCGGAGAGATTCACAGAAGTTTTTCCATTATCACGGTTCCATCTATAGGACTGATTGACCGGATACATAACCGTAAACACCGGATGCCTCTGATCATTCCGGAGCAGGAAAGAGCTCAATGGCTTAACCCCAACCAAACGGGAAGTCCCTGCCTGTCGATGATCCGATCCCGCGAACCCGAATTTCTCACCGCTCACCCTGTCCCCAGATCTCTGTATGCAAAAAAGACCGATACAAATATACCGGAAAACAGGAAGCTCTATCATCATGCAATTGAAGAGATTGATTCTCTGGCAGGCTGAATGATTGACTCCCTGATTGACGAATAGTTCTTGATTTCTTTGCAGACATACTATATGCTTAACGTATGTTTAGTATTTTATCAAAAATCAGTACTCCCCCATGCAAGGTGCCCTTTTTCTTCACCCCAATCCCGGCCGGATTCCCATCACCGGCAGCAGATTATACTGAAGCCGAACTGGATTTCAATAAACTCCTGATCAAACGAAAGGCTTCAACGTACTGCCTGAAAGTAACAGGTGAATCCATGTCCGGAGCCAGTATATTCCCGAATGATATTCTTGTTGTGGACAGGTCCCTCCGCCCGGACAGAGGTGATATTGTAGTTGCGGCACTGAATGGTGAATTTACTGTTAAACGACTGTTCCAGCAGCACGGATCTGTTATATTGCACCCCGAAAATCCTGAGTTCAGCGATATCCATATAGGACCCGAAGAAGATTTCACTATTTTCGGGGTTGTCACCTCGGTCGTACGACAGTATAAGCGATAGAAATTTATGATAGCGCTGGTTGATTGTAATAGTTTTTATGCCTCGTGCGAACGTGTCTTCAGACCGGATCTGCATAACCGGCCAATAGTCGTGCTTTCAAACAATGACGGCTGTATCATAGCCATGGACCGGAATGCGAAAATCTGCGGGATTAAGCGGGGTGCTCCCTACTTTCAGGTTCGCGCGGATCTCGCAGCAATTGATGCCGCAGTTTTTTCTTCCAACTATACGCTTTATCAGGATATTTCCTTACGGGTTATGGAAATCTTGCGACAGCACTGCACCGGGATCGAAGTCTACTCAATTGATGAAGCATTTCTTTTTCTGGAAGAATGCTGCGTGCCCTTCTCGTTACTTGGAAAAAATATTCATCGGGATATCCTTCAGTGTACCGGCATCCCGGTTTCTATTGGTTTCGGGAGAACAAAAACACTCGCGAAAATTGCAAACAAGTGGGCAAAAACACAAACTGCCGGGTTATTTATTCTGAAAAAAGAGTATGAGAAAAACATTCTGTCACAAATCAATATAATGGACGTTTGGGGTATCGGCCCGAGGAAAGCATCGTTCCTCTTTGCACGCGGAGTCAGGACAGCCCGGGAACTTCGCGACCTGCCCGATTACTGGGTGAAAAAGAATCTCACCCTCGTTACCCTCCGGACAGTGTGGGAACTACGGGGAATACAGTCAATTGATCCTGAAAATTCTTATGAGCCAAAAAAAATGATCCTCTCTTCACTGGGTTTCAGCTCCCCCATATGTAATCTCCCCACACTGGAAAACGCCGTATCATCATATGCAGCAACCGCTGTACGCAAACTGATTCAACAGCAATCTGAGGCCTCAGGTGTAATTGTCTTTATCAAGACCCACAGACATAAAAAACCCTACTATTCAGGCAGTCGTGAGATCCGATTGCAAACCCCGACATCCTACCTTCCTGAAATTGCACAAGCTGCGATACTCGGACTACACCAAGTCTACCGTAAGGGCTTTAATTATACAAAAGCAGGAGTCTGCCTTTTCAACATCGATACATCGGATCGATACCAGTACGATTTATTTCAGTCATCCAGGATGCAAAAACGTGCAGTATCAAAAACTGTCATGGAAATACAAAAAAAATTCGGGGCAAAGGCAATTACCAGCGGGCGCACAGGTGCATCCGGTGAATGGTATATGAAGCGTAGTAGGCTATCGCCAAAATACACCACGAGATGGTCAGAAATCCCAACCGCAAAATAGGAGACGTTTGCCGTTGAGTAACAGTACTTAAAAACTGTTGGTGCCTATGTAAAGCTAAACAAAATACTCTTGCAGAAACTCCAGATCTATCTCGGGATATACAGGAAATCTTCCCAATAAATCAGCAACACGACTTTTGGCTTCTGCTTTTACCTGTGGGTCTATAGTGTATTTTGCCTTACTGGGTTTTCCTGCATTAGCTCCCTTTGTGAGAATTTTTGGATTTGTGTGAGATAATATCAGCTTGATGATTCCCGCAATCTCTTTCATCTCCTCTAAACCCATCCCTAAAGAGGTAACGGCCGGTGTTCCTACTCTGAGCCCGCTTGTATACCATGGGCCATTTATATCGAACGGAAGTGCATTTCTATTCAATGTTATCCCGCATTCACGAACAGCATTCTCTGCCTGCCTGCCGTTTAACCCAAACGGAGTAACATCCAGGAGCATCAGATGGTTATCAGTACCATTTGTTGCTACTTTAATACCCTCCTCAATACATGCATTAGCCAGAATTTTTGCGTTAGAAACTATTTTTTCTGCATAACCCTTGAATTCAGGATCCAGCGCTTCTGTATAGGCAACAGCTTTTGCTGCCATAACATGAGGCAAGGGACCACCGAGAATCATTGGACATCCTTTGTCCACAGCTTCCGCAAATTCCTGTTTACAGAGTATCATACCACCTCTGGGACCTCTCAGGGTCTTATGCGTTGTCGTTGTTACAATGTCCGCATGAGCAATCGGGTCAAAATCACCTGTCATTACTTTCCCGGCTACAAGACCCGCAAAATGTGCCATGTCGACCATAAGAACAGATCCTGCCTTATCAGCAATTTCCTTCATCCGTTTGAAATTAATCAATCTCGGATAGGCACTGTACCCTGCAAGAAGAATCAACGGCTTAATCTCCAACGCCTGTTTCTCAATTTCATCATAATCAAGAATCCCGGTCTCCCGGTTAACGGTATACGTGTAGGCATCAAACATTTGAGCGGAAACATTAAATCGATATCCGTGTGTAAGATGGCCGCCCGAGTAATAATCAAGACCAAGAAGTTTCTGTCTTCCCAGAAGTTCCCGTATGGAATTCCAGTCTTCCCGTGATAATTTGTTAGGATTGGTTTCGTTAAATTTTTCCATAGCCGGGTTTTGTACTTTATGCGATAAAACAGCCCAATAAGCCACCATATTGGCATCCGCTCCGCTATGAGGCTGTACATATGCGTGATCAGCCCCGAATAGCTGCTTTGCTTTCTCAACTGCATCTGCCTCTATAACATCCACATTATCACAACCGGCATAAAATCTATGATAGGGGAATCCCTCAGCATATTTATCTGTAAGGAGGTTACCCATGGCTGCCTGAACGGCAAGACTTGTATAATTTTCACTGGCGATTAGTTTCAGGTATGAACGTTGGGAATCAAGTTCGTTTACGATTGATGATGCAGTCGAAGGTGATACCTTTGAGATAAGTTGCAGTGAAGTTATATATGATAAGAACCCGGGATCAATGTTATCAACCCCTATTTTTGATATATAAGCAGCTATAGCATTTTCCCCCATTCTTCTTCTCCTTTAAGCGCCGTTTGTCACTATTTTTATATGATATGAACTTATACTTTCTTATATAAATTGTCAATTTACCTGACTTTTTTAAAATGAATAGGTAAAAAATGAAAAAAAACACAAAAATAGTGCTTTTAACCATGATTATTGAGTATTTCATATTGCATTATTACGATTTTATGATATGATTTTAACATAATTAATAACCTAAGGGGGCTCAAATGAGTTTACATGATCAGATCGTGGCACAAGTTGAAGCATATGTGGCTGAAAGTCAGAAATTCGAAGAAAAAGGTGTAAAAGCCGCTGCCGCAAGAGCAAGAAAAGCACTTGGAGAACTAGGCAAACTTAGCAAAGCAAGAAGAAAAGAAATCCAGGACAAAAAGAACGAGATGTAATCACACTCAACAGCAAAAAGATCCGGTTTAGTTTACCGGATCTTTTTTTTGCCACTTTGAATTTTCATCCCCATATGACTAGCTTCGTTAGGTGGTCTTGTATCTTCATGATTTTATTACCAAATTCTTTCTCTTTACCTTTCTCTTTCTCAATTACAGCAGCTGGTGCATTTTTCAGGAAATTATTGTTTTTCAACTTCTTCTCTACATTATCTAGTTGCTTCTTCACTTTTATCAGCTCTTTTTCCAGCTTGGCCTTTTCCTGCGGTATATCGATAGCGTCCCTGATAAATACAAAAGCCTCAAACCCATTCCCCGCAATTGGCACACTGCCCGCTGTGGATAAAGCCTCTTCATGATCAAAGCTCAGCTTAGAAGCATTGACAAACCTGGCAATAAGATTTTTTTGTTCTGTTAAGTACTTCGTCGCACCCAATCCTTCATCAGTTTTTATCACAACCCGTACTTTTTTCTCAGGTGGAAAAGAAAATTCGCTTTTCAGGGTCCTGATCTTTTTCACAACTTCCTGCAGTGTGGAAAAATAATATTCCGCCTGATCGTCAGCTCTTGATTCCATGTACACAGGATATGGCTCACTTATCACATATCCTTCGGTATTAGGGAGCTTCTGGTAGATCTCTTCGGTGACAAACGAGATAAACGGGTGTAAAAGCCTCATTGATTCTGCAAGAATATCAAGCAGAAGTGTTACTGCCCTGTTTTTCTCATTTTCTGAATCGCTGTACAAGGAAGCCTTGGATGCCTCTATATACCAGTCACAAAAGTCATTCCAGAAAAAATCATATACAGCTTGTGTCGCATCATTAAATCGGTATGAAGTCATCGCCTTCTCAACCACGGCAGCCGCATTGTTTAATCGATGATAAATCCACCTGTCAATTGTACGTAATTGTATAGCATCTAATGTCAGAAGTTTTTTCCCCTCAAGATTCATAAGCAGGAACCTTGTCGCATTCCAAACCTTATTGGCAAACCGGGATCCCATTTTAAAGGTATCCATATCAAGAAGAATATCATTCCCCTGCGCCGCCAGATAACATAAGGTAAACTTCATAGCATCTGCACCATACATATCGACAACCTCAAGCGGGTCAATACCATTACCCAGGGATTTTGACATCTTTCTTCCCTGCTTATCACGTACAAGACCAGTCATACAGATATCCCGAAAGGGCGGTTTTTCCATAAATTCCAGACTAGCCATTACCATCCTTGCTACCCAGAAAAAAATAATATCATATCCGGTAACCAGAGTACTCGTTGGGAAAAAAGCATCAAGATCCACAGTTGAGTCAGGCCAGCCAAGAGTTGAAAAAGGCCAGAGCCATGAGGAAAACCAGGTATCAAGCACATCTTCTTCCTGACGTATGCTGCTGCTTCCACATGCTGAGCAAACATCAGGATCATTACGGAGCACCATCATCTCCCCGCAGTCATTGCAGTACCAGACTGGTATCCGGTGCCCCCACCAAAGCTGCCTGCTGATACACCAGTCACGAATAGTGGAAAGCCAGTGCACATAGGTGTTTTCCCATTTTTTGGGATAAAAACGAATTTCATCGTTATGCAATGCCTGCAGCGCTTTATCAGCCATGCTTTTCATACTGACAAACCACTGGTCTGATAAATACGGCTCAATTACGGTATCACACCGGTAGCAGTGCCCTATTTGATGAATATGATCCTGGATATCACCCAGCAGACTCTCCTTTCGAAGGTCTTCCAGAACAGCCTCTCTTGCAGCATCTACAGTCATCCCCTGGTAAGTTTCAGGAACAATTTCATTAAGTGTTCCATCAGGAGAGAGAATGTTTATTTGCTCCAGATTATGTCTTTTCCCAATTTCATAATCGTTCGGGTCGTGTGCCGGTGTTATTTTGACCATTCCTGTACCGAATTCCATCGATACATAATTATCTGCAATGATAGGTATTTTCCTGCCGGTCAAGGGAAGAATAACTTTATTGCCTATGAGATTTTTATACCGTTCATCTTCAGGATGAACCGCTACCGCAACATCACCCAGCATCGTTTCCGGTCTTGTGGTTGCAATCTCTACATAACCGCTCCCATCAGCATACGGATACCGGATTGTGTACATTTTTCCGGTTTTTTCCCGGTGTTCAACCTCATCATCTGACAATGCTGTCCCGCAGACAGCACACCAGTTAATCAGATAATTGCCTTTATATATAAGTCCTCTCTCATAAAGTGAAACGAATACTTCCCGAACAGCATGTGACAGCCCCTCATCCAGGGTGAAGCGTTCACGGGACCAATCACAGGAAGAACCGATTTTCTGGAGCTGTTTGATAATAATCGTATGGTGTTTTTCCTTAATCTTCCAGGTTTCCTCAACAAATTTCTTCCTGCCTATTTCGTGCCTGCTGGTCCCTCTCTTTCTGAGCTCACGTTCTACTACATGCTGGGTTGCAATACCTGCATGATCGGTGCCCGGCACCCAAAGAGTCGGTCTTCCAAGCATTCGATTATATCTAATAAGCACATCCTGCAGGGTGTTGTTAAGCCCATGCCCCATGTGCAGAACACCGGTTACATTAGGGGGCGGGATAACAATTACAAACGGTTCCTTGCCGTTATTTGTATCCCCTGGGAGAAAGGAACCATTATCATTCCAATCACGATATATTTTTTCCTCAAATTCTGCTGGGTTATATACTTTTGCAAGTTCTACGGCATTCATAATTACGGGAACTCCTTTTACACCTGGGGTTAAGGAGATATAGTATCAAAAAGGACTGGTGAATACAATCGTGTACCACAATAAGCCGTAAAAAAGAGACAAAAAAACAGCTGCCTTTAATAGACAGCCGTCATGTATATGTAAAACCGCAGCCAACTAAGGTGCAGTAGAATCCTCTTCCGAAGAAGGCTTTTCAGCCTCAGGCTCTTCAGTAATAGGTTCCATTTCCACCTCAGGCTCTTCAGCCTCAGTTTCAGCAGATTCAGCCGATAAATTTTGTTCTGCATCAGCATTCTTCTGTTTCAGCTCCTCTTTTAATGCTTCCATATCTTCAATCGGGATCAGATTCCCGTCAACATCATAAAGCACTTCTGCCAATAATAGTTTTTCCTCAGGGATCAGTACCCCATCCACATCATAAAACACTTCTATCATGCCATCATCCGGATGGTCAATTTTCGGTAACGAGACGGTCAGCGGTTCAACACTTTTCAGTCGAAGATCAACTTCAAATCCCCGATCATCAAGAAGCTGTAGAATTTCCTCAATTGACAGATCCTGAAGTGATTGTGCTGCCGGTGCAGAATCTGTTGCCCGTACTTGTACAATTGAGTTAGCACCTTCACTTTCAGTCTGGCTGCTGATTACCGGAATTTCAGGGATGGTATTACTGTTTGTATTTGAGGCAAAATAAATACCTGCAGAAAAGAATAGAATAATAGCAGCAGCAGCAACTACCAGAACCGGAGCCCTAAAAGAGAGACGCTTTTCAATAAAGCGTTCCTTCACCAGTGCTACACAGTTCTTTTCTAAATACTGCCAAATTCGTTCCCTTTGAACAACATATTCCTCTTCACGTAATCTTGCTGATTTAATATCTTTTCCCAGATCTACCAGCTGATTGTACCGGGATTTACAGCCGGAACAGTGAAGCAGATGTTCTTCTACCTGGGTTTTCCAGGGTTCAGCAAGTTCTCCATCAATATATGTTGAAAGTACCTGATCATCAAGACACATGCACTCCCTCCTGCGTTAACAATTTTTCCAATTGCAGTTTTGCGCGGTGAACCCGCACTTTAACATTACTTTCTGTAATATTTAAAATATTCGCAATCTCTTTATAATTAAGATCGCTGTACTCTTTTAACACTAATACTGCCCGAAGTTTTTCCGGTATTTGTTGAATAGCCTGACGAACCATCTCGCAAGTTTCGTTCCCAATTACAGTTTCTTCCCCGGTCTTAGCGGCAGGAAGGTGCTGTTTTTTAATTTTATCAACTGCAACTTTCTCCCTGCCTTTCCGCTTCACATAATTGATAGACAGGTTTTTCGTGACCCTTATGAGCCAGTACTTCGCTTCATCAATCGACGGAAAAATAAGACCACGGTCGAAAAACCGTATAAATGCTTCCTGACAAATATCCTCAGAAGCATCCATATTATAAGTTACATGGTAGGCAACCCTCATAATTACAGGGAAGACTTCCTTATATACTTGTTTAAATGACTCAAATCCGCTGCTTTTTACTTCCATAAACTTAACAATTCACCAACATGATAGTTACACTTTTTTTCTCCAGGTAGTACCTGCAGGTGTGTCTTTAATTTCAATTCCCATTTTCTGGAGTATATCACGTATTTCATCAGCCCGGGAAAAATTCTGTTCTGTACGCGCATCCACCCTCTCATTGATCAACAACTCAATCTCCTGAGTAATATCCCCAAAATCCTCTTTTTCTGTATTTAGCAAAGAGAGCCCAAATACAGAATCCATTTTTGTTAATAGAAAAAGTTTCTCCTGGTCTGAGAGAAGCATATCTTTCACAATCTGCCACAAATCCGCTAACCCTCTCGATATATTAAGATCTTTACCTATATGTTCATTAAATACATTTAAATAATTTTTACCGCTATCTGATATGCTTCCCTCACTTAATGAAGGTTGTTTATCACATTTCTCTTTTATTAAACGAATTCGCTCCTTAAGATTCAACCGGGCATTCTTTGCTGCATCAAGTGCATTAAAGGAAAACTGCAGCTGTGATCTATAATGTGCCCCTAAACAGAAATATCGGTAATCAAGTGGATCATAACCTCTTTCAACCAGATAAGAGAGTGTAAGAGAGTCGCCTTTTGATTTTGACATCTTACCGCTTTCATCAATAAGAAATTCCCCATGGAGCCAATAGTTAACCCACTTATTACCTGTAGCCGCCTCAGATTGAGCGATTTCATTTGTATGGTGTATATTGATAAGATCAGTTCCTCCGCAGTGAATATCAAAATGACTGCCAAAGTATTTCATACTCATGGCACTGCATTCAATATGCCAACCGGGATATCCTTTTCCCCAGGGAGAATCCCAAATCATAACCTGATTTTCAAATTTTGAATTAGTAAACCATAATACAAAATCTTTTGGATTTTTCTTGCTTGAATCAATCTTAATCCTGGCCCCGGACTGCAGATCATCCAGTTTTAATCCTGCCATTTTCCCATACTCCGGGAATGTATCAATACTAAAATAAACATTACCACCGGCCGTATAGGTATGTCCTTTCTCTTCCAGCTTTCTTATCAGATCTATCATTTCCTGTATATGTTCGGTTGCCCTGCAAGCAGTATGCGGTCGGATAATATTCAGACTGTCCGTATCACGAAAAAAAGCCTCAGTATAATACTGAGCAATATCCCATACGGTTTTACCAGATTCCCTTGAGGATTTAAGCATCTTGTCTTCACCGCTGTCATCATCACCTGAGAGGTGCCCGACATCAGTAATATTCATTACATGAGATACTTCATATCCTGAATAATCCATTATACGTCGAAGGATATCGACAAAGATAAAGGTCCTAAGATTTCCGATATGTGCATAGTTATAAACTGTCGGCCCGCAGCTATATATTTTCACCTCATTCCCTGAGATAGGAGTGAATGTTTCCAGTTTTCTGCTCAGTGTATTATATAATTGAATCTTCATTTACTTTCCTGTGCTGTATTACCATTGTCTCACCTGTAGGGTAACTGTTTTTACAAATAAAACCAATAAAAATCGATTCATTTGCCCTAACAGAATAAATATTCTACAATAAGCTTGTGAATTTAACTGTAAAAGAATCTTTGGAAAAAATCAATATCACGGCAAAGGTGCTGTTTAATGAACCTATGAGAAAGCATACCTCCCTGAAATGCGGCGGCCCGGCTGATATATTTATCATACCTGAAAGCTTGTCCTCTGTCAGGGAAGTCATATTATTTGCAAAACAGCACTCCGTTCCGGTTACTTTTCTGGGTCAGGGAACGAATGTCCTGGTATCTGACAATGGGATCCGGGGAATTACCCTGCAGACGGGCAACTTGTGCAAACTCACACAATATGATACATCAATTACGGTTGAATGCGGTTCTGATATGAACTCCCTGGTAACTTCAGCAGTCGATAGAGGGTTTCGGGGACTGGAGATGTTTTACGGGCTTCCCGGTACTATCGGCGGTTCCATATTTGGTAATGCCGGCTGTTTCGGGAGTGAAATATCCGGTAATCTGGATTGGGTGGATATAATTACACGAACAGGAGATATAGTAAGAACCAGGGCTGAAGATGCTGATTTTTCTTACCGCTCATCAATGTTTTCAAGAAATTCAGGTTTTATTGGGCAGATGCACTTCTCCTTTAAGGAGTTCTCCCCGCCTTCAGAACTTAGACAGAGATGTGAGTATTACCGTTTGCAGCGGGAGAGTAAGGGACATTATATATCACCTTCAGCAGGTTCTGTATTTAAGAAACCAAAAATACCGAAAGGAGATACTTGTTTTGGATTGTCAGCAGGTGAGATTATTGAGAAAGCCGGGTTAAAGGGTTTCGCGATTAATGGTGCCGAAATTGCTGAGTACCATGCAAATTTTATCATTAATCCTGAACAAAAAGCAGAGACTGTTGATGTTATTCAATTAATCCGGCTTGTTCAGAAACAAGTAAGTGATATGTTCGGGGTTAACCTGGAATGCGAAATTCGCTTTCTTGGAGATATCGGAAATACCGAGGATATAAAAACCCTACACAGCAGGCAGTTGAATTAATTCTGTTTAACCGGGAGGAAAAGTATGAGCAATATTCTTGAACACTATCTGGAATATCATGAAAAAATGTCGCAAAAAGAGAAGAAAGATTTTCTTAACGACATCTCTTTTTCAGATTTTCTTGAAGCCTGGCAGGAACTGGATGCTGATGAGACACTAACAATCTTTGTTGATCTCCCTATGAACTTAAAAACGGATTTAATCTCTGAATTAAGCGAACACGATCAGGAATTTATCATCTCAGGGCTGTCAGTACAAAATAAGCAAACTCTTTTTCAAATGATGGAACCTGATGATCTTGTTGATATTTTGCAGGGCACCAGCAAAGAAATTCGCGATGCTGTCTGGGAGAATCTGAGCGATGCCGGAAAAAAAGAGATGCTTTTCCTGCTCAGGTATGATGAAGATGATGCTGCAGGGCTCATGACCCCCCGTTTCCTTGCAGTCCAGACAGGTATAACTGTTTCCCAGGCCATACAATTTATTCGGGCTAACTGTAATTCTGTCGAGTATTTGTTCAGTATTTATGTAATCGACAAACTTGAACGGCTAATTGGTATTATTACCATGAAAGAACTTCTTGCTGCAAAGGATACGATAATTATCTCTGAACTTATCCAGGATAGGGTTGTTGTCAGTGTTTTTGATGATACCGACCAGGAAGATGTAGCAAGTATAATGGAAGAGAATGATATGGCGGCTATACCTGTTACAAACCATGATCATATACTCATTGGTATTGTTACCTTTGACGATGTAATAGATGTCATCAGGGAAGAACAGACAGAGGATGTATATAAGATGGGTGCTATGGGTGGTTCCTCGGAATCATATATGGATAGTTCAATCTGGGCACTTGTCCGAAAAAGAGTACCCTGGTTAATTGTACTTCTGCTCATGGGAACCATCTCAGCAAATATTCTTAACAGGTATGCCTCACTTATGGCTGGTGCTGTATTCCTGATAATATTTATGCCTATTATTACTCAGACAGGCGGTAATACCGGCAGCCAATCCTCAACCCTTATGATTCGCGGTCTTGCGACAGGGGAAATACAGTTCAGAGAGATCTTTAAAATATTAGGTCGGGAATTCCTGATCGGTATTCTGTTGGGTCTCATAACCGGTGCAGTTATTATTCTAAGAAGCATATTGCTTCCCCCGGGAGTTGGTGTATACGAAGGAGTAGTCATAGGATTTTCACTCATGCTGGTGGTCATGCTGTCCAACTTGCTTGGTATCATCGCCCCACTGCTGATTCATAGGGCCGGGTTCGATCCTACAGTTATGTCAGCACCATTAATGGCAACAATAATTGATATCTGTGGATATGCTATTTATTTTGAGACAGCAAGACATCTCCTACGACTATAAGCAGTATCTGTCAAGTCCCGGCAATAACTGCTATCTGGTATTTTCCGGAAGTATCAGCTTTAACAGTGAGCTGCAGTGTATTATATTCAACCACCAGCTCAGCGCTGCTGACTTGGATTTTTCCTGAATAATTAATCCCGAAAGAGAAGGAAATATACTCTGATTTGATCTGCAATTTCAGGTTCTTATCTATTTTTATATGCTGTCGATCCGAATATGATGGTGATACTCCTATTGTTATTTTCAAAGCCCCGAAATGCATCATAAACTCTGAATCAAGATTCCTGTGCACTGAAAAACCTTGCCCATCTGCTGAAAAGGAATATGTTAACAAATCCCTGAGTTTTATACTCGCTATACCTGCATTAATTTTTATATCGGTCTCACATGACCGTTTTGCCTGATCCATCCCATTCAAATCCCAATTTGTTGTATTAATCTCCTCAGAAAGTCCCATTGCTACCCTCATATTGGAAGAAACATCCAGTGTAATGGTTCCTGTATGTAATGCAGATATGTTGCTGGAGTTTTCCGGGTATATAATAGGAAACGATTGTGAGTAAATTGACTGAAAGTACCTGACACTCAGAAAACCATTGTCCAGGTAAAATGATCCTCCAGACATAAAACCACTCTTTCTGAATGCATCAAGGGAAACAAGTGCAGTTAATCCGCTTCCTGCAAACACGGTTTCCCGGAACATAGTGAATCCGGCAGAGAAACCCTGCCTCGAATCAGCTCTGCCCTGCATCTCCTCCGGATACCATGCTGTTTCTTCCAACCTGCTTTCTCCATTTTGTATTCCGTGCCATAGCACACCTCCCTGAATTGTTTGATTAGATGATGTAGTAGTTCCAAAAATTCCAGCACGGTAATGTGTCGCATCATTCAAGCCGGGAGGCACGGCATACGCGTATAGTTTAACAGGACAAGAAGTTCTTTCTCCGCAAATATCCCACTCAAGCAGCACTTCCGGATATTTTCTGCTGTCTCCAGCAGCCTTAATAGGTGCTTGAGTTAATGAGATAGATATAGGAGTAAAGAGATCATTACAGGTATTCACTGAGAATGGATTCCCAAGATAAGCCGGTAATCCACTAATGTATATGGACCCAAATCTGGAAGAAAATCTCCCATGAGAGTATAACATAAAAACTTCCGGGATTTCCGGGGATGCCGTATCATGAGTAACCCGAAAATCCCACCCGCTTCCCGGCAATGCTGCATCAAGAATGATCTTCAATTTGATCCCATTCCCGATTCTGGTTCCGGTTGTATTCAAGTTAACCCGCGCAGAAATATTTATCTGTTCATCTGAATTTTCTGCATGCAGCAGGCCGGATGTAAATGAGCTGATTACCAGAATATATACAATCAGACAATAAAGTGTTCTCATACTAGTATTACTGGAATACTGTCAATAAAAATTCAGATATTCGGAAACTTATTGTATTTTTTACTGTAACATGACACAATAAAACATTGCTTAAATCGACCAGATTAACAGAAAACCTACAGCACAGGAGGACACAGTAAAAACACATTGCAAACAGGGCACAGGCTGTTTCTGCAGGTGTATTTATTGAGCAGAAGTTTTCGATTTAGCTATATCGTTAGGCAAAGATAAGAGTTTGTTTTGGAGTGCGGAGGAATTCAGTATGGTTATTATGACTCTCAATTGCGGCAGTTCATCTGTTAAATATCAGGTGTACGACTGGGACAATCGTGATGTTCTTGCTGTTGGTGCGGTAGAAAGGATCGGTCAGGAGGTATCTCCTATAGACCATCAATATAATGGAGAGGAAATTGTAAAAGAATTTCCCTGCCCAACACACAAAACCGCCATCGAAGTAATTATCAATTTAATTACAGATGAACAACATGGGGTTCTCAGCAATATCTCAGATATAAAAGCAATTGGTCACCGGGTAGTACATGGCGGGGAACTTTTTAAACAATCAGTTATTATCAATGACACGGCAATGGCCACTTTTGAATCAATGATCCATCTTGCCCCATTACATATGCCGGCAAATATTTTGGGAATCAAAGCTGCGCAGGAAGTTTTACCTGATATAACACACTGTGCAATAATGGATACCGCGTGGCATCAAACTATGCCGAAAGAGGCTTTTTTATACGCCGTTCCTATGGAATGGTACGAAAACAACAACGTTAGACGATACGGTTTCCATGGTACAAGTTATATTTATACTGCCAAACGCGCTGCAGCCCTTCTTGGGAAACACGCTCTGGAGACAAATGTTATCATTGCCCATATAGGAAACGGCGCATCAATTTGTGCTGTTAAGAATGGTGTCTGCATCGATACTTCTATGGGACTTACCCCTCTTGAGGGGTTAATAATGGGAACCCGGTCAGGTGACATGGACCCGGCAATTATTCCATTTATGATCAATACAGCGGGAATGTCTGCAGATGAAATGGATACTGCACTTAACACAAAAAGCGGCCTGTTGGGAATAACCGGCAGGTTTACCGACCGCAGGGATATCAAAAAAAATGCTGCTGCCGGTGATGAGGCTTGTCAGATGGCAATTGATATGGAGTGCTATCGTCTTAAAAAGTATATCGGTGCTTATACTGCAGCTCTCGGCAAAGTCGATGCAGTGATTATGACAGCAGGGGTCGGTGAGATGGCTTCTCACATAAGGATCAAGGCTCTCTCCGGTCTGGAAAATATCGGCATCAATATAGACACGGATAAAAACGAGAAAGCAATGTGCAGAAATGCCGAATTGGATATATCCACCGCTGACTCCCCGGTAAGAATCTTTGTTATACCGACCGATGAAGAACTGGTTATGACAGAAGATACGTATGCTCTATTAAATGGTACCTATGACATTCATATAAACTTCACTTACAGCTTTCAAAGTCCGGATTATGTGAACAAAGCCAGGAAAGCAGCATTTGCCAGGGATATGGTCAAACTTCCATACCTTAGGGATCTGGTAGTTTATCCGCCTGCATTAATACAGGAAATGGGGATTTAATGAAAATTATTGTTGCACCTGATTCTTTCAAAGGCAATCAGTCATCACTGGCTGTCGCGAACGCTATTGAACGAGGCATTAAGAATTTTGACCCACTCATAGAAGTTGTGAAGATACCTATGGCCGACGGCGGTGAGGGTACAGTAGAAGCTGCCGCAGCAGCTGCAGGAGGCCGTATTATGACCGCTGCAGTAACCGGGCCTTTGGGTTCAGTTGTTGAGGCGGAATTTGCAGTATTAGCGGACGGTAATACCGCAGTAATTGAGATGGCTGCTGCATCAGGTCTTCCCCTGGTTCCTGATCATCTAAAAAACCCCGAAAAAACTTCCACTGTGGGAACTGGTGAGCTTATCATACACGCACTTGACCTGGGATGTAAAAAAATCATCCTGGGCATTGGCGGCAGCGCAACAAACGACGGCGGTATGGGGGCTGCTTCTGCCCTTGGGGTAAGGTTCCTGGATAGCAAGGGACTGGAAGCAGGTTTAACCGGTGAAGATATGGTGAGTGTTGCACATATAGATATGTCTTCACTGGATCCCCGGATACTAAATACAGAAATCCTGGTTGCATGTGATGTCAGCAATCCCTTTTACGGTCCAACCGGTGCAGCCTTCGTTTATGGTTCTCAAAAAGGTGCAACAAAGGATCAAGTAACAGCATTGGATAATGGGCTCAGAAATCTTGCTGCCGTAATAGAGAAGTCCCTGGGGAAAAAAATAGCTGATATCCCGGGAACCGGGGCTGCCGGCGGACTGGGTGGCGGACTTATCGCTTTCCTTGGTGCCAGGCTCCAATCCGGAATTGAACTTATCCTGGAGGCAGTTAATTTTGAGAATGCTTTAAAGAACGCTCACCTGGTAATTACAGGTGAAGGAAAAACAGATTTTCAGACAGCCTTCGGCAAAGTCCCGGCTGGGGTAGCCGCCGCATCCAAAAAGCACGGCATCCCTGTTGTCTGTTTTTCAGGGGCACTGGGAAAAAAAATTGAAAAATTATACTCTTTAGGGATTACAGCATTGTTCAGCACAGCCAACAGGGAAATGACTCTCGATTTTGCCATACAAAACTCCCTGAAACTGCTTGAAGAGGGTGCAGAGAATATTACCCGGCTGTTTTGTGCAGGTAAAACTGTCTCAGAAAGCTCTTAGCGAAATAATGTTGCCTTACCAACCTTATCTGCCACCGCATCACCTTCCAGCGCTCTAAGCAGTTCCAGTCCGAATTCTGCAGCATATCCGGCTCCCTGAGCTGTTATAAGATTACCGTCCCTTGCAACGGAGATGTCGGAAAAAACACTTTCGGGAGCATGCGATTCCGCCCCCGGGTAACATACTGCCGTTTTCCCGTTAAGGATGCCCAGTTTCCCAAGAACAACAGCTGGTGCAGCACAAATAGCACCTATGATTTTACCATCATTAAACATCCTGACAACCAGTTCATTCACTTCCCATGACTCTGAAAGATTCGTAGAACCCGGCATTCCCCCGGGAAGCACAACAGCATCATATTCCAGAAAGTCATGGATATTTGTCAAGTCCTCATCGGTTTCCAGCCGTACACCATGTGAACCCGTGATACTCCCCTCCTGGATACCAACAAGGGTAACTTCCACACCACCCCTGCGAAGAAGATCAATAGGGACTATTGCCTCAATTTCCTCAAATCCCCCGGCCAGTAATACTATCGCCTTACTCATCACCAAACCTCCACTATTCCGTGCCGAAAAACTGATCGAGATCCTTTGAATCCGCAGAAACCAGGATCTTATTCCCAGCCCTAATTACTGGTATCCTGAGCAGGTGCGGGTATTCCAGAAGTTCCTCAATTGGATCATAGTCCATGTAGTCATATCCTCTTTTTTTATACACTGAACTAGTAGTATCAATCATATCCTTTGGATCTATCCCCCTGCAGATATTTTCCAATTCCCCGGTAGATAAGGACCGTTCATATAAGTCAACAAAATGAAACGGGATATCCCGTTCTTTACAATACCGGATAGCTTTTTTTGTTTCGTTATCCTTCCTGGTTCCAATAATCTGATATTCTGTTTTACCCATATCAATCTCCTGAATTTTCAATTAATAGTATAAACTGAAAAGAATATTTTTGGAAGCATATACAGTGCACCAGGTTATCCCGAAAATCTGTCGTTGCAGTTCAAGAATATTATGTGTATACTGTTTTTCACCCGGAAAATACCCGGAATGAATAATACATTGAGGAGTGAAGTATGTCTTTACGTATTAATAATTTGCTTAACATGGATCCTGGTGATAGTGACAAATTGCTCCATGTGGAAGGCTGGGTCAGAACAAAACGCGATTCGAAAAATTTCTGTTTCTTCGAGATTAATGATGGATCCTCCCTGAAAAACCTGCAGGTTATCCTTGATAAAACCAACGAAGAAATAATTGTGATAATTGATAAAATATCTACCGGGGCAAGTGTCGAGTTCATTGGGGAATTAGTCGAGTCACCGGGAAAAAATCAAAAAGTTGAACTCAAAGCTGAAAATGTTATACTTTGGGGAGAATCGCCTGCTGAAAGCTACCCTCTACAGAAAAAACGGCATTCATTTGAGTTTTTAAGGGAAATCGCCCACTTGCGGCCAAGAACAAATACTATTGGGGCAGTTACAAGAGTACGGAGTGCGCTTAGTTTTGCCATTCATTCCTTTTTTCAATCTAATGATTTCCTCTATATCCATACACCTATAATTTCGGCGTCAGACTGTGAGGGGGCCGGGGAAATGTTCCAGGTAACCACACTTCCTCTGGACAAAGTCCCCAAAGGCAAAGACGGTTTAATAGATTACAATCAGGATTTTTTTGGGAAACAGGCAAATCTTACCGTTAGCGGGCAGCTTGAAGCAGAGATATATGCAATGGCAATGAAAAATGTGTATACATTCGGGCCTACATTCCGGGCGGAAAACTCAAATACCAGCAGGCACCTTGCGGAATTCTGGATGATCGAACCGGAAATGGCATTCTGCACCCTTGACGGGGACATGGCTGTTGCTGAGGATTTTCTTAAATATATTTTCTCCTATGTCATGGAACACTGTCAGGAGGATATGGAATTTTTCAACAAATGGATCGAAAAAGGATTAACTGATTCACTGAGAAGTATAATTGATTCACCCTTTTCTCATATGACTTATACGGAGGCTGTCAAAGAACTCCAAAAAGATTCATCACAGTTCGAATTCCCTGTGACCTGGGGAGCAGACCTCCAATCTGAGCATGAAAAATTCCTGACTGAGAAAGTTTTCAATGGTCCGGTTATCGTCACAGATTACCCAAAAGAGATAAAAGCTTTCTACATGAAGATGAACGATGATGGGAAAACAGTCCGTGCAATGGATGTGCTTGTCCCCAGGCTGGGAGAAATCATCGGTGGAAGTGAGCGTGAAAACCGTCATGACGTCCTGCTTAATAGAATTAAGGAGTGGGGATTAAACAAAGAAGATTACTGGTGGTACCTGGATCTTAGAAAATACGGAAGTGTCCCCCATGCAGGGTTTGGTCTGGGTTTTGAACGAGTAATCCAATATGTAACCGGCATGCAGAATATCCGGGACGTTATTCCCTTTCCACGAACTGTTAAGAACGCTGAGTTCTAGGA
>JAGLNY010000107.1 GCA_023139255.1 Spirochaetales bacterium | reverse complement strand
TCATATCGGGCGATTCGCGACACATGCGAGCAAGTGCGCTCGGCAAGAGTCCAGCCATTTTCCGGCAATGCCTTGTTTCTATGATAGAAGTGCCTGATACTTCTTTACGGAGGTGAATATCTGTGAGATAACCGATAGTCATTCCCATCTTGAACTCCTTTTATCTGGTTAAGATATTATATTAATAATTTATATCAGGTTTTCACAAACACTATAATCCTGGAAAATACAATTGTTATAAATATTGGTTTATTTACAAAAACCGTAATGCCAGCCCAGTAGGTACCATGGTATTATTTTTTATATATTTATCCATCTGATTGTTAATGAGAAGGGATGTATATATCTCTTACTCCTAATGGAAGTTTTACAGCTTTCCCTCCCTGACGATGAGACTCAGCAGCTCCAAAGAGTATTTCCATTCCATTTCGTGCACAAATCTCGTTTGCCAGGGGTTTCTGACCGGTTGTTACACAGTCTATTAAATCCTTTACCAATGCGATATGGGCGCTTGCCGAAGGAATATTATTAAGTGGAATTGATTCGAAACTGTAACTCGTTCCCTTACGTTTGTACAGTTGAATAGTATCATTATTATCAACAATGCGTATGTAGCCGTTCACACAGACAATTTCCCACCGTAGATCCGTTATTGCAGGCAAATGAGACAAGAATACACCGTTTTCCAGTCGTGCTGTAAAGGTAAGGCAACCTGGGTCGCCATTCCAGCACTTGTTAATCGAATTATATTCAGGAATTGCTGTAATTCTTCTTTTTTCAATAATATCCAGTGAACGTGCCCCTCCGAGCACCCCAAAAACCCATTCAGGTGTAACATCCCCGGCAAAAAAAAGACTGCCGTCTACCATATGGCTTAGAGAATGAAGGAGAGCAGATTCAAACCATGAATTTACTGCTATCAAATCGCCAATTTCACCGGAGTCAATAATTTCTTTTGCTTTTTTAAAATTCGGGTGATGCCTGCGCTGTGCTCCCAGCATAAATGCTGTCTTATGCTTTTCAACACATTCTACAATTTCATCAGCTTCCTCCATTGAGCAGCAGAGCGCCTTTTCACAATATATCCCTTTAACCCCACTCTCGATCGCAAAGATTACCATCTCTTTATGCAAGGAAGCTTCTGTTGCAATAGACACTATATCAGGTTGTTCTTGCTCAATCATCTCCCGATAATCAAGATAATACTTAGGCACATCCCATCTATGGCAGAATTCCTTACACTTTTCCTCTATTAAATCACATACAGCAACAATTTCTATCGAATCGAATTTTTTATAGCAGGGAGCATGGCTATAGGGCAGCTGAAGCTTTAAAGACGGCCAGCCATCAGATGCTTCTATTTCATCATCAATGGTAGAAGCCATGCGGCCGGCTGATATAATTGCAACTCTCAAACCTGAACCTTTAATCCCTGCTTGTTTCATAATATCATCCTTCTTAAATGAATTAGTGGGTAAGACGTTCTGATAGTCCATCAATAGTAAAACCACTGGTTTTAACATAGTTAAGCAATTTGGATTCTACCTGATGAATTTCCTCTGTCAGATAAGGCAATTTTTCAAGACCCCGTTCCGGCAGCTTTATTAACCCATCCTCATCGCCGTGAAGTAAATCTCCCGGATATATTTGCAATCCGCATATTGTTACGGGTACCTGGACACGAACGATTCTGAAAGCACCGTGACTGGCAACCTTACCTGTAGCAAAATAATGAAACCTAAGCGATTTGACTTCAGCAACATCCCTAACAGCACTGTCACTAACAAGTCCGACAGCCCCCAGCTTTTGAAAAATCGTTGCCATTACTTCACCACAATGTGCTGAAAATTCAGGATGACCGCTTTTTTCCTGAAAAACTATTATGCCCGGCTTTCTACATCCTTCCAGGGCCCTGCAGAGGTCAACAAAGTTTTGATCCAACCCTCCTTTTGTTTCCGGAGAGAATGTCTCGATCTCTGCTGTTACCACATAGCCGCACATTACACCAAGTTCAGGAAAAAGACATGTTAAGCTGCGATCTGCAAACCCGCTTATCCTGTTCCGGACCTCCAGTTTTTCAATAGCATTTGATAATGTTGGTGTGTCTATTTCTTTAAGCTGATCAATAATTGAATTCATCATTAATAATACCTAATAATTTCTTAAACATCGTTAACCCTTTCAAGGAACGTAAGTTTACGCGGCGGTATGTTCCATTCTTCCCCTGTAATTCCTGATTCCCGATCCCGCCACCGCCATGATGTTGTCACAGTAACAGGTGTTGCACCGTAATTTGCTAACACCAAATAGCTTTTTTCGTTGACAAAAAGACTGGCCGTAATGCTTTCCGGCAGATCTTTCTTGAACAACCTGCTTTTCTGAATTTCAATCCAGCACCAGGTACTCCCGGAAACCATTGGCTGGTAAAGTTCCAGGTAATAGAACCATCTTTTTCTAGCTTCAGGACGTCCATAGTTGGTATCCCACCAACCATATATGTACGGTCCATCCGGATGTTTGATATAATAATCATGGATACGCCGAAAATGCATGGTCCAAAAATCTTCTCCATAATCAACACCCGGGACAAACCCGCGTTCACCTGTTACAGGTCTTCCATCAACACATAATGGAAATTGCATATACGGAATAGTATGAAGATACAATTCATCTTCATTCCACGATTGGGCACGGCTTAAGTCAGGACACGGTAT
>JAGLNY010000106.1 GCA_023139255.1 Spirochaetales bacterium | reverse complement strand
ATAAGGAATGTAACTTTTTCTTTTAGAATATCCCATTTATACCATGTCGATAAAGTCGCTGCCAGATCATCACCAATAATAAAGCCCAGTTTCCCATCAACCTCATATGTATTATAAATATAATTTACTGTATCCAGTGAATAAGAGAGTCCACCGCGTGAAATTTCACAATCATCAAGGATAATTTCTTTTTCATTTGATGATATATCTTGTATGGACATCTGAAGCATATTCACACGATGTTCTGCTGACATTACTACTTCTTCAATTTTATGTGATGGTTTATTTACAGGAATGAATATTAATCGTGAATATTCAGTTTCGTTGATTAAAAGCTGCGCTAGAAAGATATGTCCATTATGAACAGGATTGAACGTTCCGCCTATAACAGCAGTCTTTTTAGCCGGCATTTTTATTCCTCTTTTCAGCAGTTGACTGATCCGACAGTATAAAGCGAAAGGCACGTTTCAACTTATCCACTCCTTCACCGGTATATACGGAAATCGGATAAATCTCTTCATTTTTATATATAATTCGTAATTCTTCTAAATTTTTCATTGCATCGGGAAGATCAGTTTTAGTTGCAATAAAAATCCGTTTCTTCTTAATAAGGTCAGGTGCAAAGCTCTTTAATTCATTCTTGAGCGTCTGATAAGCAGTCGTGAAACGGTCATCACTTAAATCTATAAGGTATGCCAGTATCTCTGTACGGGATATATGTTTCAGGAATTTGTATCCCAGACCTGCTCCATGAGAAGCCCCTTCAATAATACCTGGAATATCTGCAAGAATAATATCCATATCATCATAGTTGAACACCCCTAAATGAGGTATTTTTGTCGTAAAAGGGTAATCTGCAACCTTAGAGTTGGCATTTGTCAAAAAGTTGAGTAGTGAAGATTTACCTGCGTTTGGAAATCCCACAAACCCGATATCTGCTATTATTCTCAGCTCAACATGAACCCGGATTTCCTGTGCTTCTATTCCTGGCTGAGCATATCTGGGTGCCTGACGCCTGGAAGTACGAAAGTGCCAGTTGCCTTTTCCTCCCTTCCCGCCAAGTAAGTAAACCCATCGTGTTTCATTCGTGAGATCTTTTATAATCTGTCCGGTATCTTTATCTTTGATTAGTGTACCGGGGGGTACAGGTATTTCTATATCTTCCCCATCCCGGCCATGTCTACGCGACCCTCTGCCCTGTTGACCATTTTCAGCTTTATAATTTCGTTTTGTCTTAAGGTGCTGGAGTGTTTTCAGGTTGTGTTTAACAACAAAAACAACATTCCCACCTTTTCCGCCATCGCCCCCGTCCGGTCCGCCTTTCGGGACATATTTTTCCCTTCTAAAGGAAACACTGCCATTGCCTCCTTTCCCGGAGGCAATGTCTATATAAGTTTCATCTGAAAACCCAAACATTATAATTCTTTTTGGCTAAACAGGTACTGATTGTTAATCCTCCGTTTAGCAATGATTTTATTCAGTTATTATTGATACGTACTTGCGGTTCATTCTTGAAGAAAAATCCACCTTACCGCTTATCTTAGCAAACAAAGTAAAATCTTTTCCACATCCGACATTCGATCCGGGATGAATTTTTGTTCCTCTTTGGCGTACAATAATTGCGCCGGCATTAACCTGCTCTCCGCTGTATTTTTTAACACCCAGACGTTTTGATTCTGAATCTCTTCCGTTTTTTGTACTTCCGCCGCCTTTTTTATGTGCCATGATATTACTCCTGAATCTTTATTTTGCTTTAATGTTCTGAACAGTAAGCACAGAGTAGTTTTGTCTATGTCCTTGTTTCTTTCGGTAGCCTTTCCGACGCTTAAATTTCAGGATAGTTAATTTCTTTCCTTTTATCTGTTCATTAACTAAGGCTGTCACTTTTGCACCCTTTACATAGGGGGTACCAACCGATGTTTTGTCTCCATCAGAGATCATAAGAACTGAATCAAATTCGAGAACTTCACCGTCTTCAATATCAATCTTATCTACAGTAAGATGAGCCCCTTCGAGAGCCTTATATTGCTTACCTTTAATTTCAACTAATGCGTACATGTAAACCACATCCTTATCTTTAATTGTGCAGTGTAACTTATACCACAAGGTCTAAAA
Source organism: Spirochaetales bacterium (assembly GCA_023139255.1). Lineage (GTDB taxonomy): Bacteria > Spirochaetota > Spirochaetia > JABMQR01 > JABMQR01 > JABMQR01. Next base: position 19,649 of record JAGLNY010000106.1, on the reverse strand, counting down.
CAGGTCAATACCTGCATTTGTGTTAAGTTTGACTTTTTAAAGAGAAATCACTACATACTTTCCAGAAAGGGAATCCCTAATAATATGTAGGCATTTTTTAGAATTTGAAGTACCATTTTAGACAAAACGACACGTGCATAAATTAATTTATCAGCCCCGGCGTCAAGAATCCGGTGATCATGATAGTACCGACTGTACATTCTGGATAAATCGTAGAGATACCCTGCGATAATAGTAGGGTTAAGCTCTTTCCCTGCCAGTTCTACAGTTTCCGGGAACAGCATTATCTGCTTAAGGAGAGCATGTTCATCCTGGAGATCCAGGAGCGAGGGATTAAACTCACTTGGAGAACTATTTTCTTTTTCCACAAGTTCATATTTTTTTAGCATGCTGGTAATACGCGCTCCCATATATTGAAGATATGGTCCGGTATTTCCATTAAATGAAATCGACTCTGCAGGATTAAAGATCATATCCTTGGTTGGGTTCACCTGTAGAAGGTAATAATTTAATGCTGCAAGGGCTATTGAAGATGATGTTAATGTCAGGTCCTCAACATCATCTTCCCTGTTTTTTTGGATTATTTCCCGTTTTGCCATTTTAGCCAGCGTTTTTAAAAGATCGTCCGCATCAACTACTGTTCCTTCACGTGATTTCATTTTCCCATCAGGTAGATTGACCATTCCATAGGACAAATGAAAAAGATTATCAGCCCAGGAAAATCCCAATTTTTTCAATATATAGAATAATACCTTAAAATGATATTGCTGCTCAGATGCCACCACATATATTTGTTTATTGAAAGGCCAATCTTCATGCCGCGAAACTGCTGTGCCGAGATCCTGAGTTATATACAGTGATGTCCCGTCACTTCTCAGCAGTATTTTTTTATCGAGTCCTATTTCAGAAAGATCAATCCATACTGATCCATCTTTTTCTTTAGTGAAAATACCATTTTCCAAGCCCTGAAGCACCAGGTCCTTTCCAAGCATATACGTCTCACTCTCATAATAGAGTTTATCAAAGGATATCCCTGTAGTTTGATATGTTTCAAAAATACCATCAACTGCCCATGTATTCATTTTAGACCAGAGATCAATGGTTTTTTTATCACCGTTCTCCCATTTTACCAGCAATTTCTGTGCTTCTTTCTCAGCATCAGGTTGGTTTATTGCCCAATCATTATATTTCACATAGAAATCACCAACAAAATGATCGCTTTTCTTGTTTTCTGACCTAGGAGTTCTTTCATTCCCAAACTGCATGTATGCAAGCATTGATTTGCAGATGTGAACTCCTCGGTCATTAATAAGATTAACCTTCTGTACATCAGCTCCGTTTGCTTTAAGGATCTCTGCTGTACTTTCACCTATAATATTATTACGTAAATGTCCTAGATGAAGCGGTTTATTGGTATTTGGGCATGAGAACTCTATCATAATTTTCTGCCCGTTCATGGAGCGGTTTCTGCCGTAAGCTAAGGTTTCTATATCTATTTTTTCCCACAACTTTTTAGCTGCATCTACAAGATCTGTTTTAATATTCAGGTAAGGTCCGTCCGCGGAGATCGTCCCTTTAGGCCTGTTTTTAAGTCCTTCAATTATATTTTTCACCTCTGACGCAATTAAATGAGGAGCTTTCCTGAATATTTTAGAAAATGGGAAAAAGGGTATTGCAAAATCACCCATTTCAGGCTTTGGAGGAGTTTGCATCATAATCCGGGTGGATGTAAAACTCTCGTTACATATACCTAAAGATACTGCATATTCACTCAACGCTTTTCTGACCGTTAATTCCCAGTTGTTTTTTATTTCTATCATAATTAAATCCCAAATAAAAAATTATTTCATTCTATACTATTGAAGTTACAATATACCAAATGAAACGACGATTCAATTTCGTTTGCATCATTTTTTATATAAATTCAACAAATTCACTTATAATATGTGATTCTGGTTCAATACCCACAATTTTCACTCTGCTGAGGCTGCCTCTCACCTCACCTTCATTTGATCCTTTGATTGGTACACCGGCAATTTTAAATCGTAAATAATTATCCGACAGTCCTGTCCAGTACTTTTGTTTTCTATTTTCCAGGAGAACAGAAACTTCACGACCAGGCACCGCCCATCGTTTAATATAGGATTGATGCAGATTTGCAGACAACTTTCTTAGTTGTTCAGCACGCTGATCCCGTATATATTCGGCAACCTTTTTCCCAGACTTATATAAATCTGTCCCGGGACGCGGTGAAAATGGGAAAACATGCAGTTGAGAAAAATTATATTTTTCAAGTAGTTGATAAGTTTTACGTGCATCATCATCGGTTTCACCCGGTAGTCCGCTAATAACATCAGCAGCAACGAATGGGTCGGTTTTTACTTTACGTAATTTATCCACACAGGATATAATCGTTTTAGTTGTGTAATATCGATTCACCGAAGCCAGGATTGCATTTGAACCGGATTGAACAGGTATGTGAAAATGCGGCTGAATCAATTCATGCCCGCAAAGAGCTATTAAATCATCAGTAATCATATCAGGCTCCAGTGAAGACAACCTGATTTTTGTACTTGTCAGTTTAGCAAGAAGCTCACGCAGCAGTCCTTCAAGTCCCTCCCCTTTTGAATGATATGCAGTAATATTGACTCCAGTGAGAACTATTTCACGATAGCCCTCTTTCTCTAGTGCCAATGCTCTTAAAAGAGCCTCATCTCTATCAATGCTTACTGCTTTGCCGCGTGCGAGAGTAACCCGGCAGTATGAACAGGCATTGTCACAGCCATCCTCTATTTTCAGAAAAGCCCTTGCATGATATAAAAATGTCACTGCTTTGTAGTTAAAGGCAGCATTTTGCTGTAAGGCAGCAGGATCAGGGTTTTCAGAATTATTACTTTCATTACCAATATTCTTAATCCATTCATGAATTGACTCCTGGATAGTGAAGCCCCTCTTCATTCGATCATTAATAAAAGTTGGCAGCAATAATATATCCGGTTTTAATATTAATGGGATAACAATTATTGAACCAGGAAGTTTCCTTAATTCTTCTGGATCCATTTCAGCATAACAACCAGTTACCAGGATAGTCGGAGAATGATCCCAAGCTGCAAATTTTCTGATCATTCGCCTGGCTTTCTGCTCAGCTTTGCTTGTAACCGTACAGGTATTCACCACTACTATTTCTGCTGGCTTGCTATAATGGACTATGGAAAAACCCTGCGTATAAAAAGCATCAGCCAACGCCTCACTCTCACATTGGTTTACCTTGCATCCAAGTGTATATACAGCCGCCCTCATAGATCTTTTTTATAAACAGTACAACCGTCACTGATTTCTGCCTCATCTAGAGTATGCATAGTATTATCAATAGACTGCTTAAGCTGCATATGCATATCATGGGTAAAAGGGTTGTATCGCTGCAGATCATAAAAAAGCTGCATAGGATCATTGCATGTTTGTTCTATTATCTCAAGAAGACTTTTATAGCCAACCGTTCCAATTTTACTGGCACCCAATTCAAGCTCTTCAAGAACCCTCCCGATAAAATGTGTTATTCCTTGTGTAAATGCTGCTTCCTTATCATGCTGTGCCGGAGTCATCTCAATAACATTAAGACCATAATCCCGAAAAATCTTTATCCACTCATGCTGTACTGAATCAGGGCAACGACCAGAACAGAATACCATCGGCAGCCCCTCAACACTCTTTTTTCCAGAATCCGGACCAAACATCGGATGTGTTGCCAGATAAGATATTTCCGGCCGCAGCAATTTTTCCATAACAGAAGCCGGGTAAGTTTTAACAGAGCAAGTATCAACAATCAGTGTTCCTGGTCGAAGATCCTGTGCCAAAGAAGCCAGTACTTTTTCAAAGGATGATATTGAAACACACAGGTATATAACATCGCAATTCAGAAGTTCATCACAGGAACATCGCTTGACAGTTTTTGGGCAAGGTTTGTTTTCTGATCTATTGTACGCATAGACATTAAATTTTCCTGACAGTAATTCAGCCCAAAAATACCCAAATCTTCCAAGGCCGTAAATTCCAATTTTCATGGGGCAATCATAATAGAAATACTCATGAGTCTCAAGGTGTAATGACAGAATCCAGTATTTTATGTTATTGTTGTTTCAGCAAAATAATTGTTTTATTCGATTATCATAATAAAGTAGAAATAACAGGAGTAATCATATGACTTTTTCTGAAAAAATGAAAAAAAAGGCACAAGGTCTGAAAAAAACACTGGTTTTACCAGAAGGAACAGAATTTAGAACCATCGCAGCTTCAAGACTTATCCTTGACCAGAAAATTGCCTCAAAAGTAATTCTTCTCGGAAAAAGTGAAATTATGCAGCATACTGCACAGCAAAAATCTGTTGATTTAAAAAATATTATAATAATCGATCCTGAATTCTCATCGAATAGAGATAAATATGCTGAAGAATATTCTGAGTTAAGAAAGCACAAAGGATTAACGAAAGGTGATGCATATGATCAAATAATCGATCCACTTAAATGGGGAGCTATGATGGTACGATTGAATGACGCTGATGCAATGGTTGCAGGAGCTGCAAATTCTACAGGCAAAGTACTTGTTGCAGCCTTTACTATTATCAAAACAAAACCAGGAACTAAATTTGCGTCATCTTCCTTCATTATGTGTACAGACAAAACAGATATGGGATTTAACGGAAGTTTTATATTCTCAGACTGTGCAACAATACCGAACCCAACAGCAGAGCAACTTGCAGAAATTGCTGAAGCGGCTTCAGATTCCTGTCGGGTTTTTCTTGATACAAAACCAATTACCGCATTCCTTTCTTTCTCAACAAAGGGTTCTGCATCCCATCCATCAGTGGATAATATAACACAAGCTTGTTCAATACTGCAGCAAAAGCGGCCTGATATTCTCTGCGACGGTGAATTACAGCTGGATGCAGCTATCATACCCTCTGTCTGCTCACAAAAAGCACCTGATTCCTGTGTGGCAGGACGTGCAAATGTTTTAATTTTCCCGGATCTACAGTCAGGTAATATAGGATATAAACTTGTACAGCGGTTAGCCGGGGCAGAAGCATACGGACCGGTTCTTCAAGGTTTTGCCAAACCCGTTAGCGATCTTTCAAGGGGATGCAGTGTAGAAGATATTGTAGTTACATCTGCAATGACACTGTCCCAGGTCCAGGAATAGTTAATTCTGCACAAATTGAACAAATTCTAATATATCATCTATTGATAAGTTTTCCCCTCTGTCATCACTATTGAGAGAAGAGGCTTTGAGCAATTCCCAGCCTTCTTCTTTACCAAATCTATCACCAAAACTACCATTCAGAAGATTGTTCTTTATTGTTTTTCTTCGAGATCTGAATACATCCCTAACACATTCCAGAAACATGGTTCGATGCTCTTCAGGAACAGCCGGCTGTGATCTTTTTACAAATTTAATAATTGATGATACTACATCTGGTTTTGGGAAGAAGTTACCTGGATTAAGCTCTCCAATTTTTTTTGTCTCATAATCGATACCACAAAGCAGCGTAAAAGAAGAATAGTTTTTTGAGCCGGGAGATGCAGTAATACGCATTGCAACTTCCCTCTGCAGTGTGAAAACCATAATTTCCGGTGTACATCGTTTTTCAATAAGGTTAGCAATCATAACAGAACCTACATTATAGGGTAAGTTTCCAATAATCCTGTCTGGGACACCAAATTCTTTCTGGTAAGTAAACCAATTTTTTATGAAATCACCTTCAATCAACTTGAAATTATCGTTTCCGTCAAACAAAGTGTGTAATATTCCGCAAAATCCATAATCTAGCTCGAAAGCAGTTAACTTAGCATCCAGATTCAACAGCATATGTGTCATAGCACCTATTCCGGGACCAATTTCCCATACATTCAGGGAGTTATCAATTAAGTCCAATGCCCCGATAATTTTTTTTCTGGGTGCAGGAGAAATAAGAAAATTCTGTCCTAACTTTTTTGAGAAGCTGAGATTGTTCTCACGCATTAGAGAAAGTACTGATGAGAGCGAATCATAATTAATATCACTGTTTATTAAGCTGATAACTATCCCCTGCTACGGACCTGTCGGAAAGGCTCCGGATTTTGTAAATAGAATACTCAATTGATATGAATACGGTCAATAACATAAAACCTGAGGAGACAGAGAAAGCACTAAAAATGGTGTTTTCCTCAATCCTTAGCACAGGAGTCCTACTAAAAAATCTGGTTACATATTCTATAAACTTAAATTGGGCAGTTAATAATTGTTGGAAAATACGAAAAAAATCTATAGAAGGAAAAGGCAGGAGAATTATCATACTTGAAACCATATAACATGTCACCAACAAAGTTATAGGTATAGATGCAAGTATTCCAATAGGGTAAATCTCGCCAAAATAGTGCACAAGGAATGGTGATGAAACAGTAAATGCCGCCAAAGATGCTGACAGTAATGAGCGTACAGCATTTGGAATAAATCCTGGAAGAAGAATTGCAATCCTGCCGGAAAGAGCCAAAATACCAAATATTGCAGAGTATGATAGATAATATCCTGGACCTGAACAGGTAGCCGGGAACAAAAGAAATTGCAGCGCAATTGTATAGGAAAGTGCAGTCAGGAGAAAATTTGGATTAAGGTGATCTTGATACCTTCTGTTTGAAAGAATAATAAACATTATCATGGACCGTATTAGGGACGGTTTGCCTCCTGTAATCCACACAAAAATCATAACGCATGCAGATGTTATTTTTATTGATAATTTTCGTCTCATTATCCGGCTTAGAAGCCATGCAATTATCCCACTGATCACCTGCAGATGCATTCCGGATAGTGCCAGAATATGTGCACAACCTGCCTGCCTGAATAATTTAATAATCGGATTTGATGTATCTTCCTTTCTTCCCAATAAAAGCGCTGCAGATAGTTCTGATACTTCATACGGAAGTCCTGAAAGTTTTCGATAAACATACTCGATACAGCTCTTTCTCAGTGCCGTTGCTTTTATGTTGATAACTGACTCTCCTTGAATCAGGTGAATCTCTGATGAATAAAAAATCAAAGTACCCTGTTCAAATAGAACAAATTTTCCTTTCAGCTCAACACTTTCTCCTTTAAAAAACCGATTTGAGTTATATAAAATCACAGTCACGCGGGATTGGGATGAAAAAGCCAGCTCTTTTTTACTGGATAAAAAATTTACTGCAGTAATATGTAATTCCTGTTTTGAACCATTGATAAATCTTGAATCCGAGAAAATATATCCCTGCAGGGAATCAGTTTGTTGTATGATTTTAAGAATTGCTTCATCATTTATGAGAGTTGCTGAAGGATTATAGATACTTCTGGATAGCCCGGTAATAATTAAGCATATACAGATAACAGCTGTGATAGTGACTACTGGATTTCCTGGGATCCCGGCAATGACTACCAGGAAGGAGACAGAGATAATATAAAAAATTACCATTTCTGTTCCTTCCATACTGGATAGGAGATAGCATATTCCCCAAATGCAAAGTACTGATACCAGATCTTTTATGTCTGTAATATTTCCAAAAGAGATATCCATAGTTATATTAACCTGGAATTGTGCGAGAAAAATTCAAAAAAACCAATTAAACAGTATAATTTCTCAATTTTCTGTTGGTTTCTGTTCAATCATCTCTTTGTCGAATGTATTTCCGAATGCAGTTTCAGATGTTTTCTTATCCATTATCAGAGATCGATAGAGAGCCAGCAACGGTAAATCTATTTTTCTTTTTCCAGCCAGATTAAGCAGTTGTGCTGACATGGAGGTTTTTTCCCTGTCTGTATTAATTGTCGGTAATCTGCGAATAATTTTTTTATGTTTCTCATTTCTATTAAGTAGAATTAGTATATACTCTGCGATATTTGCTGTTTTTTCGGATTTCTCAACATACTTAAGGCCTCCCTCATCTCCGCACACCTTATCTGCAAGTGTAACTGTGGACATTTCATCTAACTCAAGAAGCAGCTCTTCTGTCTCCAGAAAACTTTCCTCAATTTTAAAAGCTGCTTGATCAGCCTGGTTTTTCAGCTCAATTCTCTTTTTCATAGCGATATTGGATTTTTTATTTCTTGCTGCTGTCCATAGAAAAATACCAAATGCAGCAGCACTGGCAATGAGCAGTTCATCAATAACTGGGATCGGATCTCTAATTACAAATGACATAAAAAAATACACAACAAGAAATGCAGCAGCAGAATTTATAAACCGGGGAATATATTTTAATTCCTGAATCCAACTATTAACCCCTCTGTCTATTCCGATATACAGTTCAAAGAGATATTCATCTTTTTCTTCCTGTGATATTTTACTTGATATTTCTGTTACAATATGTTTATCAGGATCCCAGTCGATTGTCCATTTCTTCTTCAAAAAGGGGTGCAGAAATAAAGATTTCCCAAATGTTCTTTTAATCAAGTAGAATCCAATCATTGTATTATAATCCTCCCAGCAGGGGAAATCCCTGTGAATTGAGGCAATTTTGAAAAAGCCTCAATCAATAATATTGCGATTGATAAAATTATAACATGATTTCACATTAAGAAGTAAGATTATTGTTTATCTTCGTCCCAATATTTAAATCATTTATGAGATGATGCTTCAATTCACTGGGGCTGTTGATAAGGATTTTACATCCTGCTTTCCGTAATTTCTTTACTGAATTAAATCCCCAGGATACACAAACAGGAATCATACCGGCCTGTACAGCTGTTTTGAAATCGACAATTGAGTCTCCCACCATAATAGTTTCAAAAGGTTTGCTGTTCATTTTATTTATAAGGTATACAGATGATTCAGGTGAAGGTTTTAATGGGAACCTGTCAGATTTTCCTATTATTTCAGTAAAAGGTATATCAGGAAAAAATGTTTTAATAATAGGTACCGTTAATTCATGATCCTTGTTTGACAGTACGGACATTTTAATGCCTAAATCAGTCAGTATCTGAAGCATATCCACTATTCCATTATACGGTTTTGTTAATCCTGCAGGATCTTTCCTGTATTCATACAGAACATCCTGTAATAGTATCTGCAGTTCATCTTCAGAAAATTCGGTATCTTTTGGTAAAGCAGAAAGCAAAGCGTTTCTTAACCCGCTGCCGATAAATTTTTTATATTCAACAGGTGTGAAACAAGGAAAACCATTTTTCTTGAATACAGCATTAAAAGAGCGGGCAATATCTGGAAGAGTATCCAGAAGTGTCCCATCCATGTCGAAAATCAGCGCTTTAGTACTTGTTTTTATTTCATTTGCTACCATGGCAAAACACTATGTGACCGGAGCCTTCATGTCAAGAAGTACTGACAAGAATTAAATTTTTCTATAATCTGTTATTTTATACTAAAAATATGAGGTAGCAATTTGGAAAAACCCGTTGTTTCACTAGTAAAATGTAATTCTTATGAGTCTGAAACTGTGTATCTAGCTGTTGAGCAAGCTTGTTACGAAGCAGGATTTCCCAGTGTTGCAGGAAAAAAAGTCCTTATTAAACCAAATATTTTATCAGATGTTCCCCCGGAACGTGCCGTGACAACACATCCGGAAGTTCTCCGGGCAGCAATACGCTTTGTCCAGAAATTAGGCGGTATAGCCTATGTAGGTGATTCACCAGCTTTACATCTCCCATCTTTTTCCGGGAAAAAATGCGGCTTGCGGGATGTCTGCGAAGAAACTGGGGCTGAATGGGTAGATTTTACCAGAAAACCCATTAAGGTTAAAAATGCTTCTTTTTTAAAGAAAAAATCTTTTATTATGACGAGAGCTGTTGAGACTTGCGATATGGTTATCTCACTCCCCAAAATGAAGACCCATCAATTGATGTACATGACAGGGGCAGTGAAAAATCTTTTCGGATTAATTCCCAGCTTACTAAAAAGCCCCTATCATATGCGTTGCCCTGATAGAAAAAGTTTTGCTGAAATGCTTCTTGATATTTATCAGACTGTAACACCAGTCTTTTCCCTAATGGATGCAGTTACAGCTATGGAAGGACCTGGTCCCAACAGCGGAAACCCGAGACATATGGGACTTATCCTTGCTTCCACTGAAGCCCTTTCCCTTGATTTCACTGCATCGCATATAATGGGATATGATCCTAAAATGATTCCTCATATCAAACAGGCAATAAAAAGAAAAATGTTATCTATAGATACAATCAATGATATCCATTTCCCGCTGGATTCCCCGGAAGCCTTTAGACAGGAATCGTTTATACGTATCCGGCAGAATTCAAAAACAGGTTTTCTGAAAACTATTTTAGGATTTTTCCACGAACGATCAATCCTGATTAATGAAGCACCCAAACCATTGTTTAATGATGAAAAATGTACAGGTTGTGGGGACTGTTCGGAAATATGTCCAACAAAAGCCCTAACCTTAATCAAAGAAGTCAAAGTTATCCCGGATTATAAAAAATGTATCAAGTGTTATTGCTGTCATGAAGTATGCCTTTTTGATGCTATTACTATTGAGGGAAAGGAGACCATATGACCATCTCAACTGTACTTTACACAATTTTTTTCTCACTTGTACCTATTTCTGAATTGAGAGGGGCAATTCCGTTTGCCTACTTCAATAGTATACCTCTCCTTCCAGCATACCTCATTGCAGTATCCGCAAATGCCCTTGTTGCCCCTATCGTCTTTCTTTTTCTTTCAACTATACATACAGTACTCTACAAATGGAAATTTTATAAAAATATTTTCGATTCTACAGTTCGACGCACCCGAAGTAAACTGGAACCTAAAGTGAAAAAATTCGGATATCTTGGAATTATGCTGTTCGTTGCCGTACCACTACCGATTACCGGTGCATATACAGGAACCCTAGGCGCATGGATTTTGGGTCTTAACTGGAAAAAAACCTGCCTGGCTGCCCTTGGTGGTGTGATTATTTCAGGGTGTATTATTTGCCTCCTGCTTATTGCAGGAGTAGGATCTCATTCAGTTTTTATAAAAATGATACAAAAATAATTTGAAAAAGGTATTTACAACATGGCTCTACAACTTCAGAAAGAATTAAATCCTGAACAGGCTGATGCAGCCGCTACAATTTCAGGCCCTGTACTTATTATTGCCGGTGCAGGGTCAGGTAAGACCCGGATGATAACATACCGGATAGCTTACATGCTGGAACAAGGCATATCTCAATCAGAAATTCTTGCCTTAACATTCACCAACAAAGCTGCTTCGGAGATGGCAGAGCGAATCAGGCTGGTAACCGGGAAACCGATGAATAAACTGACGGCTTCGACTTTTCATTCATTTGGGTTATCAGTTCTGAAAAGAAATGGCTCATATCTTGGATATTCCAAAGGTTTTTCTGTATATGACCAATCAGATAAGATGGGCATGCTGAAATCCTCTCTCGTTGAGTTGCGGATTGACCCAAAATCAGAAGACTTGTATGCACTTTCAGAATTGATTTCATCTATAAAAACTGGCCGGTTACAATTTTCTGCAGATACTTCAGAGTACAAACCTCTTTTTAAAGAGTATAATTCACATCTTAAACTCTACAATGCAGTTGACTTTGATGATCTTATCATGCAGCCCATAGCATTATTTCAACAATTCCCGGAAATACTTGAGCTTTATCGGAAAAAATATAAGTATATTTTAGTTGATGAATTCCAGGACACTTCCATTCAGCAGTATCAACTGGTGAAAATGCTGTCCTGCAATCATCGAAACTTATGTGTTGTTGGAGATGATGATCAGTCAATTTATTCCTGGAGAGGTGCTGATTTTCGGAATATCACGAATTTTGAAAAAGACTACCCTGAATGCAGGGAGATAAAACTTGAGCAGAATTACCGCTCTACTGGTACCATTATTCAGGCGGCAAACACACTCATCAAAAACAATAAAAACAGAAAGAAAAAGCGCCTCTGGACTGGTGATGAAAAAAGCGGGATTATCGCCCTTTCCCATCCTGAAGATGAATCAGAAGAAGCTGAATTCATAGCTGATAAAATCAAGGAAGTGATGATTAAACATCGTTTACGATATGATAATTTTGGGGTTCTTTTACGTACCAACAATTTGCTGACAGCAATTGAGCATGCGTTTCTTTCATCAAACATTCCGTATAAAGTCTCCGGGGGACAAAGTTTTTTTCAACGAAAAGAGATAAAGGATATTATCGCATATTTACGTATAATGGCAAATCTTGATGATGAAATGAGTCTGCTGCGTATTATTAATACCCCTAAAAGAGGTATTGGGAAAACAACACTTCAATTTTTCCGTAAGCTCTCAGACCAGAAGAATTGTTCTCTTTTTTCCGCAATTACAGCTTCTGTCCATGCTGCTGATACAGGAATCCGTGAATCTATAAGGAGAAACTCATCTGAGCTGATAGATTTCATCAATTCATATAGGGAACAATTATTTTCCAGGAAAAAACTCTCTACAGTCCTGACCTCTATGCTTACAGATATTTCCTATAAGAATCATATTATTTCTGAACATCCTGACAATGATCAGCTTGCTCAATGGAAAATGAAAAATGTGGATTTATTCATCTCTATACTCGATAGATGGGAACGGAATCCTGATAAAAAAGGAGATTCCCTATATGACTTTCTTGGCTCAATCAGTCTTGTAGGAAAAACTGAACCCGATCAGGAAGCAGGGAAAGTCAATCTGATGACGGTGCATGCGTCAAAAGGTCTTGAATTCCACACCGTATTTTTGGCTGGTGTTGAAGATCATATTATACCGCACAAACGTTCACTGGAAGAGAATCCTGATAATATTGAAGAGGAACGGCGACTTTTCTACGTAGCCATCACCCGTGCAAAAAATAATTTGTATATGACCAGCTGCAGAACACGTAAATACATGCGTGAAGTGATTGAAACTATCCCATCCAGATTCCTGGAGGAACTTCCTTCTGATCTTATTGAGCAACCAGGTGAGGATACTGTTGCGGATGTAGAATCTGCAGCTAACTATTTTGATCAAATGCGTCAAAGGCTGAAAGCAGGAGTTCCTTAAATCATATCAATAATTTAGCATGGCTTTCATTGCCTTTCACAGGGATCTGTATTTTTACAACTTGTAATTATTCCTACAATTCTGTAGGTTGTAATCATGAAAGAGATGTTGGAACTTACTGTACTATTTGAAATAAGTAAAATTCTTGATAAATCAGAAGATTTAAAGCAGATAATTTCACCGATTCTGGATTCTCTTGCTGCACATAGCCCTATGATACGCGGCGCAATAACTCTTCTGAATCGTGAAACAAATGAAATTTTAATTGAATCTGCTTATGGTTTAACCAGAAGCCAGAAAAAACGCGGAAGATATAAAATTGGTGAAGGTATCACCGGTCAGGTATTTAAAACCGGCAACCCTATTATTATTGAGGATATTAATAGTGACAGGACTCTTGTAAATAAAACTGGCGCCGAGTTGATAATCAGCGATGCTGATGGACACAAAACTGCTTTTATCTGCGTTCCTATTCGAATCGGCAACAGTACAATCGGGACTATGAATATTACAAGCCGGAATGAAGAAGGGTTTAATCTGGATGTTTTTGTAAAGCTGTTATCGATCATTTCATCTATGGTTGCACGGGCCGTTAAGTTACGTCAGGGGTTGCGTGAAGAGAAAGAAAGGCTGCAGGCTGAAAATGATCGCCTTCTCAAGGAACTGATTGACCGTTTCCAGCCGGCAAATATTATAGGTAGATCTCAGTCAATTCAGGAAGCTTTCGATTTAATCGGGCAAGTCTGCAAAAGTGAAGCAACAGTTTTAATCCGCGGTGAAAGCGGTACGGGTAAAGAACTGTTTGCACATGAGATTCATTACAACAGTTTTCGCCCAGATAAGCCTTTTATAAAGGTAAATTGTGCTGCGTTACCGGAAAGTGTGATTGAAAGCGAGCTGTTTGGACACGAAAAGGGAGCTTTTACCGGTGCTTTTGCTGAACGTAAAGGGCGGTTTGAGCTTGCGAATAAAGGTACACTTTTTCTTGATGAAATTGCTGAACTGTCACCCCAAATGCAGGTTAAACTCCTCAGAGTTATTCAAGAACAGGAATTCGAGCGTGTGGGGGGTGTCCGTACTATTAAAGTTGATGTCAGGTTGATTACGGCAACTAACAGAAATCTGGAAGATGAAATCCTAAAAGGCACATTTCGTGAAGACCTTTATTACCGGCTCAATGTTTTTCCCATCCATATACCTCCCCTTCGTGATAGGAAAAGCGATATTATACTACTATGCGATCATTTCATAGAGAAATATAATAAGAGAAATCACAGAAATATTAAAAGAATTACCAGTGCAACCATAGATTTGTTTATGATGTATCATTGGCCGGGCAATGTGAGAGAACTGGAAAATTGTATTGAAAGAGCGGTTTTGCTGAGCAGTGATGATGTGATTCACGGCTACCATTTACCTCCCAGCCTGCAGTCAGCCGAATCTTCCAATACGCAATTTGACAGCACGCTGCAGCATGCCCTGGATGATTTTGAGCAAGAGCTGCTGGCTGACGCTTTGAAAACAGCCAGAGGCAACCGGGCAAAAGCTGCAAGGAACCTTGGAATTTCAGAACGAATAATGGGACTTCGCGTTGAAAAATACAAAATTAATACTAATAAGTATAAAAACTACTAATCTATTTACATACATGTTTGTAGGTTACACCTTTTACTCCTACATCACTGTATGTATTTTACAACTTAAATATAAAAGTTCATTACCAAACACTTACCTCACTAAAGATTTTCAGCTAATTTTTTTTTCTCCTACTGAGTATAAAACACAAATCTTATATACATTCAGAACCAGGATCAAAATACTTCCCGATAAGTTGTACAATTTACTTATTCTTTTGGTGCAAAGGAATAATACATACAGTGACTCTCCCTTCCCCGAAAAACATCAGTTCCTTGATGTGTATTGCAGAAATTGTGTATCAACCCAACTATCTCTTATCAAAACGTACAATAATTTTCATTAGATAGTTTCTGGCATGGAAATTGCTTCTGCAAGAATCAAATAAATAAACAGGGAGAATGTTCATGAAAGGAAAAACTGCTTTTCTTGTACTTCTGTTGGCTTTTGTCAGCTGCAGTATAGTCTTTGCCACAGAACTTAGTGATACAGTAGTACTCCACCAGGAATCAATTGATATGATCTGGTTAATTTTAGCTGCTGTATTGGTGTTTTTTATGCAAGCTGGTTTTGCAATGGTTGAGATGGGGTTAACACGATCAAAAAATGCCGGCAATATAATTATGAAAAATCTTATGGATTTCTGCACTGGTGCAGTTGTTTTCTGGGCTGTTGGCTGGGCTCTGATGTATGGTGCTTCTGCTGGCGGTCTTTTTGGAACTTCACAATTTTTCATAAGTGCTGCAGGCTCAACTCTTTTCAGGGATTGGATGTTTCAGGTAGTTTTTGCGGCTACAGCGGCAACGATTGTTTCCGGAGCCATGGCCGAAAGAACTAAATTCTCATCCTATTTAATTTACACTGTTTTTATTTCCGGGTTGATTTATCCTGTTTCAGGTCATTGGATTTGGGGAGGCGGCTGGCTTGCAGATCTTGGTTTTCATGATTTTGCCGGCTCAACAGTCGTACATTCAGTAGGTGGCTGGGCCGCTATGATGGGAGCAATAATCCTGGGTCCAAGAATTGGTAAGTATGTTAAAATAGGGAATAAGGTATCAGTAAAAGCTATTCCAGGTCATAATATCCCACTGGCAAGTCTAGGTGTATTTATTTTATGGTTTGGCTGGTATGGATTTAACTGTGGTTCTACTTTAAGCGGCACGGACCTGTCTATATCAACAGTAGCTGTAACAACTACTCTTGGCGCTGCGGCAGGTGCGATCGGCGCCATGTTCATATCCTGGACACATTTTGGAAAACCGGATATATCGATGTCCCTGAACGGTGCTCTTGCAGGTCTTGTGGGAATTACTGCCCCAACAGCGGTTGTTTCTCCCACTGGAGCTCTTATCATAGGACTTATTGCCGGTATCATTGTTGTGTATTCTGTTGAGTTGTTTGATAAAGTTCTTCATATAGATGACCCGGTTGGTGCTGTCTCCGTTCATGGGGTTTGCGGTCTATGGGGAACTCTGTCTGTTGGGCTATTTGCAAATACTGATGATATTAAGGGGCTTTTTTACGGAGGTGGAATACATCAGTTCAGTATACAGCTGCTAGGGGCTGTTGTTGTCATTGCCTGGACTGCTGCCACTTCAGCCCTTCTGTTTTTCCTGATTAAAAAGACAGCCGGACTTCGAGTATCCCACAAAGAGGAACTAACAGGTCTGGATATCAGCGAACATGGAACCGAATCTTACAGCGGTTTCCAGATTTTTTCCAATATGTAGTCGGGAGGTTACTTATGAAATTAGTTATTGCTTACATTCAGCCTGAGAAGCTTAATTCCGTAAAACAGGAATTATATAAAAGGCAGATTTACAAAATATCAGTAACCAACTCACTCGGCTGCGGTCAGCAGATGGGATATACGGAAGTTTATAGGGGTGTTGATATAGAAGTAAATTTATTGAAAAAAGTGAGAATTGAGATTGCCGTGAATGAGGACTTTTTAAAGCCAACTATTGACGGTATTATAGCAGGTGCCAGGACCGGGGAAATAGGTGACGGTAAAATTTTCGTTATGCCCATTGAAGAATGCATACGTATAAGAAATGGTGATACGGGTCATAAAGCCATAGGCTAAAGCATTTCCTACACTTATGTAACTTGCAACAGTTATTACATACATAATCGTAGGTATTTGTCAGTATTGATTGCTTGAATTTTTTCGGAACTGATCGAATATAGAAAATTTATTTCTTGTGTTACAATGTTTTATATTCTATCTATCTGAGTTGTTTTGCAATTGGCATAATAATTGCTGATAATGTTCATAACACTACCGCAGAAAATAAAATTTTTGCAGTAGTGTTATTTACAAATCATCGTATTATATACATAAGGAGATTCCATGTCAGAGCATATAGATTATTCAAAAAACCCATTAACAGAGATTTATGGCGAAAACTGCTTCAGCGATGCAGTGATGAAAGAAAGATTGCCCGCTAATGTGTACAAGAGACTAAAACTTACTCAGGAAGGTTCAAAAGCCCTTACAATTGAGATTGCGGAAATTGTGGCCAACTCAATGAAGGACTGGGCAATAGAAAAAGGGGCAACTCATTACTCACATTGGTTCCAGCCTCTGACTGGTCTCACTGCGGAAAAACATGATTCATTTATCAACCCGGGTCCTGATGGGACAGTACTTCTTGAGTTTTCAGGAAAAGAACTCACTCAGGGTGAACCGGATGCTTCCTCATTTCCAAGTGGCGGACTTCGTGCCACATTTGAGGCCCGCGGGTATACAGCCTGGGATACTACATCCCCTGCATTTATTAAGGATATGAAAGGAGTTAAAACCCTCACAGTCCCAACAGCATTTGTCTCTTATACGGGTGAGGCGCTTGATAAAAAGGTTCCCTTACTCAGATCAATGGAAGCCGTTAATAAAGGTGCAATGCGCATACTAAAGGCACTTGGAAACAAGACATCAAAACGTGTTATATCTGAAGTAGGTCCCGAACAGGAATATTTTCTTGTGGATGAATCTCTCTATGAAAAGAGACCCGACCTGCTGTTAACAGGCAGGACGGTTTTCGGCACAATGAGTGCTAAGGGGCAGGAACTTGATGATCACTATTTTGGTGCTATTAAGGAACGTGTTGCTCTTTTTATGCATGAACTGAATTATGAACTATGGCGTCTCGGTATATCTGCAAAAACACAGCATAATGAAGTAGCCCCAAACCAGTTTGAAATTGCTTCGGTCTATTCCACCTCTAACCTATCTACTGACAGCAACCAGTTGGTTATGGAAATATTAAAAACAGTTGCGAACAGACATGGTATGGTGGCTCTTCTCCATGAGAAACCTTTTGCTGGAGTTAATGGTTCCGGCAAGCATAACAACTGGTCAATAACGACGGATGATGGGCTGAGACTCCTGCACCCTGGGAAAAGTCCGGAAGATAATGCCCAGTTCCTGCTTTTTCTTACAGCTGTCATAACTGCAGTAGACAAATATGCGCCACTTCTCAGACTTTCCGCAGCAAATTCCGGTAATGACCACAGATTAGGAGCAAACGAGGCTCCCCCGGCTATAATATCAATTTATCTGGGAGATCAGCTTAGTGAAATCCTGGATGCAATTGCAGAAGGCAGGAGATATAAAAAACGGGATGGGCAGGAGATGGAAATCGGGGTGACGACACTCCCGAACTTTCCAATTGACATGACTGACCGAAACAGAACTTCACCCTTCGCTTTTACCGGTAATAAGTTTGAATTCAGGATGGTTGGTTCATCCCAGTCACTTGCTGGACCAAATGTCATGCTCAACACAACAATAGCTGAAATTTTATCAGAATTTGCTGACAGACTGGAAAAGGCGGAAGATTCACTAAGTGAAATAAAATCAATCGTCAAAGAATACTACAGTCGGCATCGGAGGATTGTTTTCAACGGTAATGGTTACGCTGAGGATTGGGTGAAAGAGGCTGAGAAACGCGGCCTACCAAATCTGTCATGTACTGTAGATGCACTGCAGGAATTGATTTCAGATTCTTGTGTAACTTTATTTGAGAAGCAGCAGGTTTTAACAAAAGCAGAGCTTGAATCCAGACTGGAAATATATCTGGAAACATACAGTAAGCAGATAAATATTGAGGCCGGTGTTATGGTGGAAATGGCAAAACGACTCATAGCCCCTGCTGCGACAAGATATATGCAGGAAATTCTTGATTCTGTCACAGCGCAGAAATCACTTGGTATTTTTGCTCCAGGACAGGAAAAGCTTATTAAAAAACTATCTCTTTTGATTAATGCAGTACTTGGGAAATCTGATGAACTTGAGATTGAAATAACTAAAGCTCTGGAGCTGGAGAATTCAGTTAACGAGCAGGCAAAGGTTTATAGGAATTTTGTTGTTCCTGCTATGGAAGCCTTGAGAGAAGTGGGTGATGCGCTGGAAAAAATCACGGATAAATCTTATTGGCCGTATCCATCGTATGAAGATATGCTTTTCAGACTTTAATGATATGCTTTTGGGAGACTGTCCGCAAAATTGTTGTCTACCAGACAGTCTCTCCCTTTATAATTCAATAACAACATCATCAAATGACAATGTAGATAAATAATCCTCGATTGTCTCAGCCCTTCTTATCATGCGGACAGTACCATCCTGCTGAAGCAGTAATTCACTTGACCTGAGCTTACCGTTATAGTTAAATCCCATTGCATACCCGTGTGCCCCTGCATCATGGATAACCACGATATCCCCTACATCAATTTTCGGTAATGACCTGTCAATGGCAAATTTATCATTATTTTCGCACAATGAACCAGTTACATCATATACTGAATCTGCAGGTTCATTTTCTTTACCGGGAACTGTTATATGATGATATGCACCATATAAAGCAGGACGCATAAGGTTGGTCATACATGAATCAAGCCCAACGTACGTTTTATATTTTTCTGCAACCTGTCTTACCCTGCTTACAAGATACCCAAAAGGACCGGTTACCATTCTTCC
>JAGLNY010000105.1 GCA_023139255.1 Spirochaetales bacterium | reverse complement strand
GATATTTATGCACTTTCTGCCGATTATGATAAAAATGACGAAACTACCCGTAAGTTTTTTGCAACGGTTCAAAACAAGATGCACTGGGGAATTAAGGGGAAAACAGCTGCAGAAATTATATATGAGGAAGCCGATGCAAAAAAAATCTATATGGGCTTAAAAACATGGAAACATGCTCCGGACGGAAAAATATTAAAATCTGATATCTCAATTGCAAAAAACTACCTTGAAGAAGAACATTTAAAGCAATTGGAAAGGGTTGTTTCCGCGTATCTTGATCTTGCTGAGAATAGAGCAAGTCGTGGTATTGTAATGAATATGAAAGACTGGGTAGAGTTTTTAGATAAATTTTTACAAATTTCCGATTATCCTATTTTGATTGATAACGGCAAGATTTCTGCATTGGAAACAAAATTAAAAGCACTTGAAGAATTTGATAAATTCAGAGTAATACAGGATAAAAACTATATCTCTGATTTTGACAGGGAAGTAAGGCAATTATTGGACAAAAAAGATGAGAAATAGAATAACCGAAAATAGTAGAACTTACAGATGGTGGTCAAATAGGTGGTCAAATTAACTTGACCAAGCGGCAGATAGAAATAATAGTGTTAATATCATCCGATACAACTATAAGTCGTAAAACTATTGCAGAAACTGGCTCAGTAGTTTGACAGGAGAATGAATGCCAGCGGAACCTGAATACAAGACCCTACAGGCAATGATCAGTCTGTTTTGCCGACATCGTCATAAATCTGACAACCTTTGCACGCACTGTTCTGAGCTCCTTGAGTATGCAGAACAGCGTTTGGCGAAGTGTCCGTTCGGGGACAATAAACCAACGTGTCGAGTATGCCATATTCATTGTTACGCCCCGGAAATGAGGAAGCGGATCGCGGAAGTCATGAGATTTTCTGGTCCACGGATGATCTTGCACCATCCTATTATGGCACTACGCTATCTGGTTCAAACGAGAAAGTCGAACTCAGGAGTGCACTCGATTTCTGAAAGGCGTACGGATGCACCTTCGAGAAATGAGTGACTATATGCCCATTAAAGTTACGCATTTTATATTGCTAAGAGAATATAAGCGGGCACTCCGACGTATTTGCAGCAAATACCGCAAACTTGTTGTTGTATTTGCTGCAGTTTTGATATATAGTTATAGTATATGTACGACCGTATTCTTGATTTACAGAACTTAATAAATAAAAAATCTCTGTTTCTTTTCGGTCCCCGAAGCACGGGAAAAACAACTCTATTACGAAAACAATTTGATCATGAAGCAATAATTAATCTGCTGCGCAGCAGTACTTTTCTTTCATTGTCGGAGAAGCCCTCCCGTTTACGTGAAATAGTAAATGAAATTAGCCGTAAAAGCAAAATCATAATAATTGATGAAATACAAAAACTGCCGGAACTGCTTGATGAAGTACATGATCTCATTGAAACAACAGGGTTGCGGTTTATATTAACCGGTTCAAGCGGGAGAAAACTCAAACGCTCAGGAGTTAATTTGCTTGCAGGGAGGGCGTGGCAAACAAATCTTTTTCCGTTAACATCAGCGGAAATTCCTGATTTTGATATAGGTAGATATTTATTATATGGTGGGTTGCCGCAAGTATATGGTTCTGATTATCCGGAAGAGGAACTTGATGCTTACGTAGATACTTATCTGAAAGAGGAAATCAAACAGGAAGCCCTGGTTCAAAACTTCATTCACTTTTCCCGGTTTTTGAATATTGCGGCTGTTGTGTCTACCGAACAATTAAATTATGCAAATGTTTCAAGAGATACTGGAGTTCCTGTTACATCGGTACGTTCGTATTTTGAAATTTTATCAGATACTTTTATCGGGTTTATTCTTGAACCATGGAGAGAGTCAAAAAAAAGGAAAGCTATTTCAACCTCCAAATTTTATTTTTTTGATGTTGGTGTAGCCAATTTTCTGAAAAGTATTCAGGTTTTAAATAGAAACAGTTCCGAATTCGGAACTGCCTTTGAAAACTTTATTGCCATGGAACTGCGCAGTTATCTATCATATAGACGTATTAAACTGAAACTGACGTATTGGAGAACCCGGACGGGATATGAGGTTGATTTTCTGGTAGGATCAAAGGCGGCCATTGAAGTAAAATCGACTGAAAACATAACAGATAAGCATCTGAAAGGAATTCGTGCCTTAGCTGAAGAGAAAATCGTGGAAAACCTTTATATTGTCTCTTTTGATGAACTGAATCGACAAACACAAGACGGTATTCATATAGTGCATTGGAGAACTTTTCTTACTGAGATGTGGACTGATTTGATGAATTGGTAATTCAAGGACCCGGATTTCATTTATTTTTTTATGTCAGGTTTAAATCCTGTAAACAGTGTCTAATCTAAAAATCAAATTAATAGCAGTAATTTCACAAAAACATCCCCATTCCCATCTCAGTTTATTGACAAAAATAGAAAAAAGAAATAAATTAGAAAGTGAAACGAAACCAATTGGAAAGGAAAAGGAAATCCGATGAGTGGTATCACGAAAAGAGAGAACCAAATCATTGAGCTTCTGAGAGGTGGTGCGGATGTATCGGTGTCACGGTTGAGTGAGATACTCAATGTCTCAGTAGTGACTGTCCGGGCGGATTTGAAGCTGCTTGAAGAGAAGGGACTGATACTCCGGTCCCGAGGCGGTGCTGTCCCTGCGTTTCACCCTGATATGCTTGATAAAAAATCACGCAGGAATCCTGAGAAAGAGAGAATTGCTAAAGCAGCCGCAGCCCTGGTTTCCGACGGAGATCAGATTATGATCACGAACGGGACCACCTCTGCCCTGGTCGGGAGATACCTGCTGGGAAAAAGGGACCTGCAGATTGTTACCAATTCCACTCTTCTGCTGCCGTATGCACGGGTGAACCCGAACCTTAACTTAACATTGATCGGCGGTGAGTTTAGACCTTCTGCTGAAGCGATAGTAGGTCCTGAAGCGATTCGCAGGCTTGATCAGTTTCATGTCTCTATGACCATCTCAGGTACTGACGGATTTGCCCTTGAATATGGAATGACTACACATCTTATTGAGAATGCAGAAATTGTGAGGAAGATGTGTGAACAGGCGGATAAAATAGTAGTCGTGGTGGATTCTACAAAATTTGAAAAAAAAGGTTTTGTTAAAATTCTGCCAATTGAGAAAATTGACATGATTATAACTGATATCGGGTTACCGGAATCAGCAGTCAGGGAATTTATGGAACGGGGAGTTGAAGTTGTCCGGGTATAAACGGACACATATAGAGACTACCCCGGAAAAATAAGAATATTTACGAAGCAAGGAGTGAATAATGGCGCAACAGGTTTTGATGCCGAAACTGGGAAATTCAGTAGAGACATGTATCATTATTGAATGGAAGAAACAGGAAGGAGAAGCTGTTTCTGTGGGGGACATCCTTTGTGAGGCAGAAACGGATAAAGCAACTATAGAAGTCGAGTCAACTGCCGGGGGAATTCTTCTAAAAAAACTGTATGCTGTGGATGACGAAGTACCGGTACAGGTACCGTTAGCGATAGTGGGATCAGAGGGAGAAGACATATCAGGAATGGTATCTTCAACTGATGGTGACGACAAGGATGAAATTGAACTATCGAATGATGAGGGTACAGTTCCCGTTAAAGAAATAGTTCCTGAAATTGAGGAGAAAGTGCCTGCGAAGTTAGGTGAATCCGGATCAGTGACTATCTCTCCAAGGGCAAAAAAACTTGCGGAAGACCTGGGAATATCTTACAAGGATATCAACGGAACGGGCCCGAAAGGCCGTATTATAGAACGTGACCTAAAATCTTTATCATCCGGGCAGCAGCTGTTAACGCCGACAGCTTCATCAGCAATGGCTTCAGGAAATTATGCAGTGCCTGAATCAGGCAAGGGTACAGGAATCGGTGG
>JAGLNY010000104.1 GCA_023139255.1 Spirochaetales bacterium | reverse complement strand
GGCCATGTTCATCTCTGCAACGCCGACATTAAAAAAGCGATCAGGAAAAACTTCCCCGAACTTTCTCGTACAGGTGCTTTTTGAGACATCCGCGTCCAGTACCAGGATATCACTCCGTTTTTTTGCGGTTTCTATAAGTGTATCCATTACAACGCTTCGTATTTCCCTGATTTCACAACTCATCTCAGGCTCCCTTTAGTTCAGCTATCGCTTTTTGGTATTCATCCTCTTTCATCACTTGCCCGTGCCAGTTTGGTTGGTTTTCCATGAAGGAAACTCCTTTGCCTTTTATGCACTTTGCCTGGATGAGTACCGGTCCGCCGGTAAAAGTTTTGGATTGGTCAATTGCCCGTATGAGGTCGGCAATATTGTGCCCATCAACCTCGATAACTTTCCAGCCGAATGATTGCCATTTGTCACCCATTGCCGGCATTGGAAGTATGTCATCAATGTGGTCATCACACATGCACCCATTATCATCAACAATAGCA
Source organism: Spirochaetales bacterium (assembly GCA_023139255.1). Taxonomy (GTDB): domain Bacteria; phylum Spirochaetota; class Spirochaetia; order JABMQR01; family JABMQR01; genus JABMQR01. The sequence goes on along the minus strand of JAGLNY010000104.1, from coordinate 9,193 downwards.
ATCAGATTAGAAAGCTTTTTAGATCCGGCATACATCGCGGCTTCCCAGACTTGACCTTCCTGTACTTCGCCGTCCCCAATGATTACAAAAGTGTTAAAATCCCTGCCGTCGATCCCGGCACTGATAGCCACACCGATACCCGCGGAAAGCCCCTCGCCCAGGCAGCCTGTGGAAATATCCACCCCCGGGGTCTTTGTCATGTCCGGATGTCCCTGAAGAATGCTTCCTTTTTTGCGGAGCGTACCAAGTGCTGCAGCAGGAAAGAAACCTCTTTCAGCCAATGCGGCATATAGTATCGGCGCTGCGTGTCCTTTACTAAGTATAAACCGGTCACGATCCGGCCAGTCGGGATTAACCGGGTTAATACGCATAGCATGAAAATAGAGAACCGCCATTATGTCCGCAATAGAAAGGGAACCGCCGGGATGCCCGCTGCCGGCCTCCCGGATCATATCTATTACACTAATCCGCAATTTACACGCTATACGCTTCAATTGTGGGATGTCTGCGTTCATTTGCCGGATCCCTTCAGTCTCTTCGCCTCATCCGTATAAATACTGATGTCAATGGCTGGCGAAAATATGTAGCAGAATAACAAGGGTTTTTTGCCCGTATTACGGACGGTATGTGTTCCTCCGGCCGGTGCGCTGAAAAAATCGCCGGCATTGATTAACTTTACCTCTCCGTCAAGAACGGCTTCTCCTTTTCCGCTGATAAAGAACATTATCTCTTCAGCTTCTTCATGGGCATGTTCCGGGAGCTGTGATCCGGGATGGATCTCGGTTGTACCGGCAACGAAGTTTTTTACATCACACTCATCCGGCATAATGTAAAACTTAATTTTCCGGCCGGGAACATTGGCAACGATAGCTTGATTTTCTTTAACTAGTCCCATTTAAATTTCTCCTTACCTTGTTTTATTGTTTGTTTTCAATTCGATGAGCTGTTCCCAGGAATCGAAACACTTCATCAAGATCATATTGTCCTTTAAGCGGAAGGGTTATCGCCTGATTTCTCCGGGCAGAGAGATAGGCAGCATTGACGACTTCAATTGCAGCTAAACCGTCCTGACCGCTGCAATAAGCCGGGGGCTTGTTTTTCATTATGCAGTCCAGAAAATATTGCAGCTCTCCGCTATACCGGTTATCACGTTTTAATTGCTCATCCAGAGGCGTGCCTGGTTTCGGAGAAATATCTTCACATATGCTACTTATCCCTTTTGTATTACGATACAACTTGACAGTGAAAGGATACAGGTGGTTAAAACTCCACTGTCCTTCACACTCAACGGTCAGCGTGCCTTTGCTGCCTTCGATGCGATAACATTCACGCAGGCTACGATGAGTCATTCGGCTGTTATGATGGATACTGATACAGCCATTCGTATGTCGGCAGACAACGTGTGCGTAGTCCTCTACTTCCCTGCCCTCAAAGAGCAATCTCACAGAGGCGAAAACCGATTCGACATCCCCAACCCACCAGCGAGTAAGATCAACAGTATGACTACCATGATCCTGCAGCAGGCCGCCCTGACACTTTGCAGTATCACGCCAACCGGAGAGGAAATACTGGGGCCAGCTCCAATCTGAGCTTATCTCAAATACCTCGCCCAGCTCACCGGAGTCAATCATTTGTTTGACCAGCAGGAAAGCAGGATCGAAGCGTTTCATAAAACCGGGCATCAATATCACATCAGCATTTCGGCATACATCAATAATCTCTTGACACTCGGACATATTCCGCGCCATCGGCTTTTCGCACAGGATATGTTTGCCGGCTGCCGCCGTTTCACGGACCTGAGGAAGATGAAGCCAAATCGGGGAGGCAATAATCACTGCATCCAGATCGTCATGCTTCAAGAACTCGCTATAGTCTGTATAGACAGTTCCACCGTATGCGTCAGCCGCTCTCTTAGCTTTCTCAAGCAGAGGATCCATCCATGCCACAACTTCAGCATCCTCCAGACTTTTCAAAGCCGGGCCAAACATTGTCCTGCTTGCCCCGCAACCGGCAACTCCTAGTTTTACTCCATGAGTACCCATTACTTATTCCTTTTCAAATATAGTTTTATAGAATTTCAAGGCAGATGTATGTACCGCGTCAATAGCTTTGGAATCAGTCAGCGGTGGGGTTTGCCTCATGTGTTCTTCAGCCTCAACAGACAAGCTGGTGATCCGGCTGTCGGCAGCTAATTTCGCAAGGGCTTTAAAATCAACTACACCGGTACCCGGGCTCACTATCTTTCCATCAGGAAAAGTGCAATCCTTCAAATCCAATATACCTACATGAGGCAGCAGGCGTTCAAAAGCCGGTACCGGCTGTTCCCCCGCGCCGGGTTTCAGGAGCCATACAGGATCAAATTTTACCAGAATCCCGCTATCTGTAACTTCAATCAGTTTATGAAAGTCAGCCTCAGTCCGGAGCAGGAAAATGTCATCATCAGGTTCAGGTGTCCATACATGATTTTCGGCATTTACTGTCAAACCGGCATCCTTGTAGGCCGATCCAATTTCGTTCCATATGCGTTTCAGCCGCCGAAATCCTTCATCATGGGTTATCCCTGTTTTACGGGGCAGAAGATTGACAACATCAGTACCCAGAATCTTAGTGATTTCCAGGGCACGTTTAAACTCCCTCAAGCACTTATCTTCATCCTGTAAAGGACATCCCACCAATACAAGAGAAGAGATCCTCCCCCCTGCATCCTCAGCCGCGTAACGAATTTTTTCCCATGTTTCTGTTGTTTCGTCAATACTGCAGGCAGGAAAAGCACCCTCTCCAGCCAATAGATCGAAACCATCAAACCCTAACGAACAAATCCTGCCGGCAATTTCCTTAACTGACACTGATTCGCCAAGTTGATGATAACCCCAGCCGTTTGAAGTATATTTGTAATTATTATCAGACATTATGTAACCTCTCTATGCTAAAATAACGCGATTTCCTGATTTTGAACTCTCAATAATCGCTTCAACGATTTGGAGTGCCCGGTAACCATCCCAGTGATTTGGAACCGGTTTTTTACCTATTTTCAGGCACTCGAAAAAATGGGCGAATTCATCAACATATCCCTGTATTTTTATTGAACGGTTAGTTCCGGCTGCAGTCCAGCCGTGCTCATACGTCAACGAGCCGTCATGAGGATTGTCCGGGGGAGCCCAGAGATTACCCGAATCACGGTGCCATGCTGCCTTGTCCCAATTATCCAGCCTTATGTACCCGCCCTGATCACCGTGTATCTCTACTGCATCGTTGGGATAGGAAAATGCTTCCAGGGTGTTCAGACTCATCTGCCCCAAAATACCGTTGGTAAACATGAGCGTTACCGCGTAAGCGTTTCGTTTATCCCCGTCACTGCATCCTGCCGCCTGTACCCACTCGATATCACCACCCAAATGACGCAAAAAATCAATATGGTGAATTGCCGAGTCCCGTACCATACTATCACCGGAACCTCCCCATATGCCCTCACGAGCGTAGATCATCATGGTTCGTCCGAATTGCTTGTCTGCCATTACTTTTCGTGCCCAGACAGTTATGGGAGCAAAACGGTGCATGAACGCGACCATTACAGTTGCATCCTGGAGGTCGGCCTTTTCGGCCAGGATCTTCATTTCGGCGGCGCCAGGAGCCGGCGGTTTTTCAACAAACAGCGGAATGCCTCTGAAAATCGCCTCTTCAATCACTATAGCGTGGAGTTTAGCGCTCCCACAGCAGAACAAGGCATCCAGCTCTTCCTGATCCAACATCTCTCGAAAGTCAGTATAAAAACGCTCTGCCCCAAAGACACTGCCTACCTTTCGGGCCTTTTCCCTATCCAGGTCGCACACGCAGGTAAGAGTCACATCTTTAAAATACTGAAAGCATGGATACAAACTCCAGCCGGCATGATTACCGGCCCCGACAAATCCCACTTGATACTGTTTATCTCTCATCATAATCTCCATTTGGGTGTTTATTTTAGATATCCTTTAACCTTTTTCCGGCATTCATTAACACACTTTATAAGTATCTTGCTTAGCGGAATTATTTTATCATCCGGTAAGCGTAATGTTGGTCCTGTTACAGCGATGGCTGCAATAATTTCTTTTTCTTCAATACAAAAAGGAACACCTACACACCTGATCCCCTCTTCATATTCTTCATCATCAACAGAAAATCCCTGAGTCCTTATTCTTTCAATTTCCTTTGTGAAATCAATGATGTTTGTAATTGTATTCCCGGTGTATTGTTGAAAGTGCTCTTTATTGATGATTTTTTGCCATTTATCGTTCGGCAAACTAGCCAATATGGCTTTGCCTACACTTGTACAATAAGGAGGAAGCGGTTCGTTAATTCTGGGATTGACACTCAGGCTTCTGTCAGGGACAGCTGTATCAATAATAACGATCTTATTTTCAACAAGAACAGCTAAATGAGCAGTGTCTTGTGTTTCTACCATCAATTTATGCAAATCATTTCTGAAGGTCCGGGTCATTTGGGTCACTGCAGAATATTTCCGGGTAACCTGCAAACGCGCCAAGCCATAGCCCAGAACATATTGTTTTGTGTCTGCAAGCTGGTGAACCAGCTGATGTTTCATTAATGTTGACAAAAGATTATATATTGTCGTTTTATTCAAACCAAGAATATTCGTTAACTCAACAAGTCCCTGCGGTTCTGTCAGTTCATTGAGAATATTGATAGCTCTCTCTACTGATTGTATAGGTTTCCTCTGGTCACGCCTGTTAGTTCCATCGGTAATACTCATCCTTTTCTCCTTTGTTACCCTTGAGGAAGCTCTTATAATTCTATAATATGCATCTTTGTGTTGTATATAATACACCTATAGTTTTATTTGTCAAGAGAAAGAGCCTGTTTTTCCTAAAGCATTTCTTCCTTCGCTAAATTAATTTGAACCTTTTATCATGATTTTGAAAGAATCTTATTTATTTCAAACTTATGGCTGCCTGACGGTGTTAATACTATAGTCGAGCAGCGTGATATATAATCCTGTCCAAGGATGTCTTTTGTGTCTGTTGAGTTTTCTACGAATACCTTTACAGAGGCCTCAAATCTTGTAGGATTGGTAAATTCTACAGTAAGTTTATCTTTTGTGTTTTTTATAAGAGCAGCATCGATATTATCAAGAACGCAAACCAGCGCGGTGTCCGACTGTATATACACACCCGGCAATTCGGCACAAGTCAGCATGGTGCTGACTTCCGGCCAACATGACCCGTGAAAGATTCCGCCAATTCTTTTTTTCCCCTCCCAGTCGCTGAGGTTAACGCGTTCATTTATCCAACCAGGCGGCATTTCACCAATCGGCCGGTCTGCACGTGAAACATACTGAGGAAGGCTGTGAGCAATCTCCCGGATCAGTTCAAGATAGAAAGGATCATTCGTTGCCCGGTATAATTTAAAAAGGGATAAACCGGACAAGGTACATATACCCGGAGCGGAGTGTTTGTTCTGGGTATTCGCCCATACGGTTCCGATAGAGGACATTTTCAGGCGGCCGAACAAGGATTCAGAAGGGAAATTAAAATCATACGATGTAACCCAGGTTGTACACTGATGGGCAATATCACATGCCTTTTTGATCCAGCCATCATCGCCGGTTACTTCATACAACACGATAAAAGACTCCAGTAGGCCGAAGGCAGATTCGCTGTCAGGACATTGCAGAGCGTCACCGGGGGCACCGGTGGTTAGTCCCTTCCTGACGAAGTTATCATAGTAATAGTCTGCACTTGCTATGGCAACTTCCAGGTACTTGCCGCAATTGAAATATTGTGATGCCAATGCCAGCCCGGCTGGCGCTGTGCTCGCGGAGGTAGAACCACCGACAATAATATCCCCTGTATCAACATCGACAAACTGGCCAAACTGACCGGATCGCTTCCAGAGAGCCGCGAATGCATCAGCACATTTTTTTGTACCATTAAGCCAGGCATCTTTTGGTTTTATTGCATGTTGCAGATTCCGGAACAGGAGAAACTGTTTAATGATAAAATAGAGTGCGTCAGCACTTTTGCGTATCAGATGCCATTTTTTTGCGTGGGAGTAGCGAGGTCGCATATCATCGCCATACCAGCGTTCGCCATCACCGGTGCCATGAAAAAACCCGAAAGAACCTTGACCCTTTGGAAAAACGAAATCAAAATTACGCAAAGCCCGTCGGCGGGAAATTTCGTTACCGGTAAAAATTAATGGGTATGTTGCCATCATACCGCCAACCCAGCCAATTTGCCAGGTTTGTGACGGGCTATCCCCAATCCCAACAGCATAGAATCCTTTGTCTTTTTTCCAGTTATCTCTATTATACTTCTCTTCGAGTATTTTCCAGGCTTCTGAAAACGGCAGCTCATACTTTAAACTTACTGAGCCAGTCAGATCCTTTCTGATCTTGATGAAATAATCATACAACGACTGTATTTCGGGACAATCAAAAACAAACAGGCGCATTCGCAAAACAACTTCATCTCCGGTTTGCAAATCAGCACCACGGTCTTCCGATACTGACTGCGTGTTGCAACCAGTATATTGCACATCCTCACGCACTCCCGGCGATGTTATGGTAATTTCCCCGCGGGAACGATCATCATTCTCTTTTATAAATATCCCGACCGGCCCATGCTGAGTATGCTCATCATTCAAACACCAGAAACCCTTTTCTGTTTTCGGTGCATAAAATCCAATAGCAGGTGTGGCCAGATCACGGGCAAGGAGTTGAATTTCAGACCGGCCTTCGTGCAAATTCAGACGAGGGATATCCGAGACAATTGTGGACACATCCGACCCGATATTTGCTGCATCTGTTACAAGAGGAGGATATTTCATTTTGCGGGATTCAAATCGATTTCCATTATAAACGGCGGCCGGCATAAGTACATAGTTATCTGCTGACCAGTCATCGAACGCGAAGATAATACCTGCATTGGCCTGTTTGGCAACGCCTTCGACAAGCTCAAAACGCGCAATAAAGTCGATGGCATCCTGACACCCGGGCACTTTCCAGGTTTTGATCCAACAACGCCATTTAGCACCATCAAAAGCCACTTCGCCGGATTTTCCGCTTATTTCGTCCCAAGGGGCGATAAGCCGATCCACCAAGTGCGAGTCGTCAAAGCGACTCAACTGAATTTTTAAACTACACTTAAGAGATGAAAGAGGTTCCTTCATTGTTTAATTTCCTTTTTCAAACTAAAATTTCCAACTTCAATATCACGATTATCATCAACCGTATTCCGTTCCATCATTTCCCGGATTTTTTCACAGGTTATTCTCCTGATACGCAGAGTGATACATGTTCCCTTATCGAGTTGACTATTTATGGTCAACCCGTATTGGTCTCCAAACACTAATTTTATCCGCTCATTTACATTAGCCAGGCCGTAGCTGGAGCTGTCATGCGGATCAAATACTTCCAGTCTCTTACAGACTTCTGCCAGCCGTTCAGGAGCTATGCCACGGCCATTATCGATCACTTTCAATACAATGCTATCCCCATCCTGGCACCCCTGGATGTCAACTATGTTATCTTCACGATCCTGGCTATACCCGTGGACGAAATAGTTCTCAATTATTGGTTGTAATATATTTTTTACCGTTCCAAATTCCATAATCCCTTCATCCACATTGAACTTGGTTGATATAATCCCCGCGAAACGCAGATTATAGAGTTCAATGTACATCCGGCTGAACTCCATCTCTTCAGAAATGGTTATAAACGTTTCCTTGTGGATAACATTACGGAAAATATTAGACAACAGCACAATCATATCGCTGGCTTCCTCATTACCGTCCTCGAAAACTTTAGAGCGGATAGTCTCCAGTGTATTGTACAAAAAATGCGGATTTATACGTGCCTGAAGGGCACCGAGTTCGGCCCTCTTCTGTTTCAATTCATATACATAAACACGATCAATATTGGCCTGCAATTCATCACACATGCGGTTGAAACTCATGGCGATGTGCTCGAATTCGTCTTTTTGTCCTCGTAAAGGTATACGGTACTGCAGGTTGTGAGAGCCTATGCGATCCATCCCGTGTTGAAGTGAGGTCACCCTGCGTGATGCAAGAATTCCTGCAATCACATACAGCACTATGGCAAGTAGTGCGAAACCTGTACAAATCCCATATATCAGCAATCTGTTCCGGCCGGAAAGGCCTTCCACCTCCGCCTGCGTCACTATGTGGACACCTAAATAATTGTGATTGGATTTACTGATTACCTGGATATAGACCTTCTGTCCATTTAGTGTTTTCTTCACACCGGGGTCAAGGAGAACATCCATATCCGGATAAATCTTCTCATAGAATTGTCGGCTGGAGTCGAAAATCACATCACCTTTTTCCGACAATATCATATAGTGCCCATGCACCTTTCCGACATCATTTTCATATATTTCATGAAGCGCGTTAACATCGTACATAACCAAAAGGTGACCGGCCTGCTGGTAGTTTTGCGTACTAAGGCTTCCTGTTATGCCGTATGCGAACTGTTCAGCAGTACTGCTCTCTATCTGCCTTGTGCCATACATAACACGTCCGGGCGGCTTGTCCGTTAACTGGGAAAAAAAGGGGAATCTCCGGGACGCAGGCTCAAAGGTCTGATTGAGGTTTGAATAGACATATCTATTCCCGCTTACCGTGGAATTAAGCAGTATGCCCGCAATATCCTTATCCCGTACCGATAGCCACTGCATCATGTTAGTAACTTGTTGCCTAAAGAAGGGGTCGTTCAATAGGAGAGAATCTGAAGGTTCTTCCAGTAATTTGCTGAGAATATCGTAATTTCCCTTTTTGTCATACAACGGAAAGACTATGTTCAGGAATTCGTCATGCTTGCTGCCATAATAGTCGCACAGAGTTACTAAGGCCTTAAAATTCTGTTTCTGTTCTTCATTCAGCTCTACCCGTTTGGCATAGGATGAGGCAAAGAATGCGAAAGCATATAACAATATAATAAAGACACATGCGTTTATCAATAATAGACGATTATAGAATCTTTTTACCACCATTCCCTGCCCCCCTTCACTGGTATTCTCACTCCTAAATCATACCACCTTGGGGTTTCTGTTCATAGATCCTTATGGTTAACAGTATGAAAGCGACAGGTCCTCTGTCCCCTGCAGGAGCGGGTAACAAATGACCTGCCTTCTTATTGACCTATTGTTTTAACAAGCGCTCTATTTGTACTGTTCTG
>JAGLNY010000103.1 GCA_023139255.1 Spirochaetales bacterium | reverse complement strand
GGTATTGGTGCACGATACGAACTTGATCTTTAGCTAAAGATTCTTTGCAAAACAGACATCCCTTCTATAGTTTCTTGACGGAATTATGAAAGGGATGTTTTTTTAATTAGTTTTGTTCAATGAATATACACGAAATTATGCAATGAGCTTTTCAGTCTCTCAGGAATCCGTGCACGGATTTCAATACCCTCATCCCCGTAGGACTCCTTCTCTATGGATCCGCTCCGCTTGATTAAAGCAACAAGGTCGTACCGTTCCGGAGGGAAAAGATACGTTTCCGCCGGGAAAATAGTATAGAGAATTGTTGATATGTTTCCCAGAAGATCATCCAGCCCGGTTTTGTTTTTTATGGAAATAAATACTGCATGCTCATGCTTTTCAAGAATGCCGTTCAGATTGATCCGGTCATCAACAAGATCCATTTTATTGCAGACAAGAAGCATGGGTTTGTCAATGCACCCAAGTGATTCTAAAACTTCCATTGTGGTCTGATAACAGGTAAGGGCATCGGGATGGGAGGCATCTACCACATGAATAATGAAATCAGAGTAACGGGTCTCTTCCAGGGTGGATCTAAAAGCATCTACCAGATCATGGGGAAGATTCTGTACAAAACCTACTGTATCGGTTACCAGCACCTCTGCACCCCCGGGGAGTACAATTCTTCGTGTAGTAGGATCCAGAGTGGCAAAGAGCTTGTTCTCAATCAGTACATCAGCATCAGTTAATGCGTGTAAAAGCGACGATTTTCCCGCATTTGTGTATCCAACAATTGATCCTGCGGGAACAGGAAGGTTTCTGCGCTGTTTTCTTTGTGTCTCCCGATGAGCTTTCACTTTTTTCAGCTCTGCCTTTAGGCGGGATATTTTTTTGAGGGCTATTCTTCTATCAACCTCAAGCTGGGTTTCCCCTTCACCCCTTGTACCCTTTGTCCCTCCACGCTGTCTGGAGAGATGTGTCCATGCACGCGTAAGCCGCGGCATCGAATATTCCTGCTGGGCAAGTGCTGACTGCAGTACCGCCTCCTTTGTGGAAGCACGGTCAGCAAAAATCTGAAGAATTACTTCCCTGCGGTCAATAACAGCGCAATTACTTTGTTTTTCCCAGTTCCTCTGCTGACTCGGACTCAGGTCATGATCAATAACAATACAGTCTGCTTCCAGGTCTTCTGCCAGTGCTGCAATTTCATCCTTTTTACCGGAACCCATAAGGAATGCCGGATTAGTATTCCTGAGATTAACTATAATAGATTTAACTATAGTTAAACCCAGGGTGAATACCAGGCTTTTTAACTCGGCTTGACGATACCCAGCGTGATTTTCATCAATGTCAGGTGTTTTAATAGTAACCAGGAGTGCACGGTTTTCTTGTTCTTCAGAAGCATCGTATTGAAATATTGAATTTGTCATAGGTAACTTAGACACTAAATGAGGTTATCATTGTTGTCAATATATGATAGGATATTCCAGCATAAAATTTCAAGGATGGTAATACTATGAGCTTGAACTGCGGTATCGTCGGACTCCCGAATGTCGGGAAATCTACAATTTTCTCTGCACTTACATCAGCACCGGCTGAAGCGGCAAATTATCCCTTCAGTACAATTCAACCAAATGTGGGAATTGTGAGCGTTCCTGATGAACGGCTTGATAAGATTGTTGAACTTATCCCTCCAAAAAAGGTCATACCGGCAGTAGTTGAGTTTGTGGATATAGCGGGTCTGGCCCGGGGTGCTTCAACAGGGGAAGGACTTGGAAACCGTTTTCTTGCCCAAATACGTGAAGTGGGAATTATTGTGCATGTTGTCAGATGTTTTGAAAATGATGATATTACTCATGTAGATAGTACTATTAACCCGGAATCTGATATTGAGACAATCCAGATTGAACTTGCACTTGCCGACCTGGAGACTGTTGAGAAACGGCTTGTAAAGCTTGATAAGCTTAGCCGTATGGGAAAGGAAGGTGCCAACCAGGCTGCACAGCTGCTGCCGCTTCTAACCTCCCTTAAGGATGCATTGGAGCAGGGTATTCCTGCAAGGAGCCTGGATTTTACCCAGGAACAGAAACTGAAAGTAAGAGATCTTCACCTATTAACCATGAAGCCGCAGATTTATGTCTGTAATGTTGATGAGAACGGTCTGGGAGAGAATAATTCTCTTGTTATGAAAGTTCGCAAGGTTGCCGGGGAAGAAGGTTCACATGTACTGGTTATCTGCGGCCTGCTGGAGGCGGAAATAGCCACATTGGATTCCAGGGAGGAGCGCAGTGAGTTCCTTAAGGAAGCGGGCCTAGAGGAATCCGGGTTGAACCGCCTGATAAAGACTGCTTATGACACTCTCGGACTCAGAACTTTTTTCACTACTGGTCCGGATGAAGACCGGGCCTGGACATTTCATGAAGGGGATACAGCCCCTCAGACTGCCGGGGTTATCCACACGGATTTTCAGAAGGGATTCATAAAGGCAGCAGTCTATCATTGTACAGATTTATTTGAGCTTAGCTCTGAACAGAAGATCAAGACAGCCGGGAGGCTGAGAATTGAGGGGAAAGAGTATCTGGTACGTGACGGGGATATTATGCATTTCCGGTTTAATGTGTAGAAAGTTGGAAAGTTGGAAGGGGGGGAACCGGAGACCGGAGACTGGAGACGGGAAGAAAGAGAAAGATTTTAAAGAGAGTATTGAGAGGGACGTGTCAGATAATACTTAAAAAAGCAAACTCCCAATCTTTTCCCATATTTCGGTCTCCGGCCTCCTGTCTGCTTACTCCATTCTCCTGTCTCCGCTCTCTTATAGCTGATAAAGGTTAAGGATAGAAGGTATCATCCTTATACTTTTCAGTACTTTCTTGAAATCATCATCCCGGTCAACTTCCATGGTAAAACTACCGGTAAGCCGTTCATTTTCTGTCTCTTCCAGCTTGCCTTCTATCAAATGTCCCCGGTATTTCTTTACCGCACCCTCAATTTCCGAGAAAAGATCAGAAGTAATACGGCTGGTTACCCTGAACTGACGGGTTTGCCGGGGTGATGAAGCTTCCCACTCAACCTCAATACTGCGATCTTCGATCTCTTTTATATGTTTCAGGTTAGAGCAGTCGCGACGATGGACGATTATCCCACGGCCGCGGGATATGTATCCAACAATATCATCACCTCTTGATGGCTCACAGCATTGTGCAATGCTGATCATCATATTTTTCTCATTCCCGATTCGAAAAGCAAGCTTAGTTTTATCCATTACCTGGGTAATTATATGATCAGGTTCCTTATCATCGGCAGGATGATCCTGAAACTCGGGTTCAGTAGTTTTTTCCGGCTTTTTCTTTGCAATGATACTCTTGTCGATCAGGAGGCTCTCATCGTGTTTATTCAGCCAATTGCGAATTTTCTGTCTGGCCCGGGTAGTCTGGGCCATCCTGAGCCAATTTATATGAGGGTGTGAATTCGGGGAAGTGAGAATTTCAATCACTTGAGTGTTTTTTAGGGGTTTGCTCAGTGGAATGATAGCACCATCAGCTTTTGCCCCGACTATACGGTTCCCGATCTCCGTATGGATATGATAGGCAAAATCTATAGCTGTCGAGTTGAGAGGAAGCTCAACAATATGCCCTTTCGGAGTAAAAACATAGATGGAGTCTTTTAGGAGCTCGACCTTTATATCCTCGAAGTAGTTTTCTGAGTCGAATTCCTCTTCCCAGGATTTTAACTTGTTAATTATCCCTAATGAATCGGAGGGAAGCTTAACTCCGCCGAATTCCTGCTTGTAGGACCAGTGAGCGGCAACCCCAAACTCAGCTGTGTAATTCATGGCCTTTGTCCGTATCTGGATTTCCAAAATCCTGCCGTCATAACTCATTACTGAGGTGTGGAGGCTCTGATACTGGTTTGCCTTCGGCATAGCAATGAAATCCTTAAACCGTCCCTCGATCGGCGGCCAGATTTTATGAACAATACCAAGGATCGTGTAGCATTCATTTTTCGTATTGCAAAGAATTCTGACTCCCATCAAGTCATATATTTCATCAAGTTCCTTTTTCCTTTTCTTCATCTTGCGGTAAATGGAATAGAAATGTTTGGCCCGGGATGAGACAATCAGGTCCCGTATCCCTTCTTCACCCGAAGCGCGGTAGATCGCTTTTTCAACACGCTTCAGGAACTCAGTTCTCTCACTTTTTTTAGCCAGGAGGAAATCCTTAATATACTGATATGCCTCAGGATTCAGGGTTTTCAGGGCAAGATCCTCAAGTTCAGCCTTCATCCAGGATATACCCAGACGAGCGGCAAGCGGGGCATAAATATCCAGGCATTCGTTTGCAATCCGTTTTGCTTTTTCCTTGGGAAGAAAATCCAGGGTACTCATATTATGCAGTTTATCAGCAAGTTTGATGATTATTACCCTGATATCCTTACTCATGGCAAACAGCATTTTCCGCATTGTCTCAGCAGCCTGGATGCTTTTGTTTTTCACTTGAAGGATAGATATTTTTGTGACTCCATCGACCAACATTGCGACCGTTTCGCCGAACTTTTCTATAATGTCGTCGCGGACTGTAGTCGTGTCCTCCATTATGTCATGCAGGAAGCCCGCGATAATGGAATCGGAATCCATATGCATATCAACCAGGATTTCAGCGACATGGAAAGGATGGACAAAGAAGGGTTCACCGCTTGCGCGTTTCTGGTTTCTGTGCAGGGATTCAGCCCAAACAGCAGCATCCATGATGCGGGTTCGGTCCGGTTCAGTATAGTGTTCTAATCTTTTTTCAAAACTGGCAATAAGATCTTCCATACGCCTGCTACTTAACACTCCCTATTACAACTCTGTCACAGCCTGCCAAATCCTTCAGAATTTCCTTTATGGTGAAACCTTCAGAACTCATGATCTCAGACACAAGTAATGCCTGATCAAATCCACACTCGGTAATAAGATATCCCTTTTTTCTTAGTTTAGCAAACCCCTGACGGGCAAGCCGGCGTATAATATCAAGACCGTCACTCCCTGCCTGGAGGGCCTTAACCGGTTCTCCTCTATGTAAAAGGTCAGGATGCAGGCACTCATCAACTGTAAGATAGGGAGGATTGGATACTATGAGGGAAAATGGTCCCGGAATTGATTCCAGCAGGTCTGACTGGTAAATGGGGAGTTCTGCGCCAAGAATACGCTGTGAATTTATTCTGCATACTTCCAGGGCGCCTGCGGAAATATCTCCCAATGTTACGGCTGCATCGGGAAATTCAGCTTTTAAGGAGATGCCGATACATCCGGAGCCCGTGCAGATATCAAGTATCGAATTATCCGGAAGCCCGTGTTTGTACAGATTGGCAGCAGTTTCCACGAGAAGTTCTGTGTCAGGACGCGGAATAAGAACACGTTCATCAACATAAAAATCATGTTCGTAGAACTCTTTATGTTTCAGGATATAGGCAATAGGCTTGCCGGTTTCCCGGATTTGCAGGAGTTGATTGTACTCTGTTACAGTTTTATGACTGGCTGTGTCAGGGAAAGATGCGAGCAGCTGTTCCCGGGTTTCCCCGGATGCTTTGCAGAGAAGCAGCAGCGAATCAAGATATGGGGTATCAGTTATCCCGGCATGCGTGAGTGTTTTTGTTCCCTGCTGCATAAGGTTGCGATAGGTTTTTTGCTTTGCGGAATTTCTTTGCATCAGCTTTTTTTCAGTGCTTCCTCACCTGCATGAAACTTTAGGGCTTCAACCACTTCATCCAAAGCCCCCTGAAGGATTGCATCCAGCTTGTAGAGGGTCAAATTAATACGGTGATCAGTAACCCGGTTCTGCGGGAAATTATATGTCCTGATCCGTTCTGACCTGTCACCGCTTCCTACCTGACTTTTCCTGTTTTCTGCCCGCTCTTTCTGTTTTTTAGCCTCTTCAAACTCGTAGAGTCTGGCTCGCAGGACACGGAGAGCTTTTGCACGGTTTTTAATCTGGGACTTTTCATCCTGACAGGTTACCACCAACCGCGTTGGAAGATGAGTAATACGAACTGCTGAGTCGGTTGTATTAACACTTTGTCCGCCGGGTCCCGATGACCGGTATACATCGATCTTCAGATCTTCCTGACTTATATTGATGTCAGTCTCCTCTGCTTCCGGGAGCACTGCCACGGTAACAGCTGATGTATGTATTCTTCCGCTTGATTCAGTTGCCGGTACACGCTGAACACGGTGGACACCGCTTTCCCATCGCATGTTTCCATATACTTCCTTTCCGGATATGGAATAAACAATCTCTTTCAGACCGCCGATACCTGTCTCATTCATTGAGAGAATCTCAATTTTCCATTTTCTTGATTCCGCATAATGGGAATACATTCTATAAAGATCCGCTGAAAAGAGGGCAGCTTCATCTCCGCCGGTTCCAGCGCGGATTTCCATAATTATATTTTTCCCATCAAGAGGATCTTTGGGTACAAGAAGTTTTTTCAATTTAATTTCTGATTTTTCCAGATCTGATTCAAGCTGCTTAATTTCTTCCTCAGCCATTTCACTCATGTCAGAATCAGATTCCTCAGCGGCAAGCGCTTTAGCATCTTCAATCTCCTCAGTAAGACGTTTGTAATTGTGGTACTCGGAAACGATATTCTGCAGCTGGGAATGTTCCTGCATAATTTTACGATATTTATTCATATCTTTCATAATATCAGGATTAGCCAGCATCCCTTCTACTTTTTGATACCGTTTGACTATTCCTTCCAATTTTTCAAGCATAGTAAACTCCTGCTCCAGTTTGTTAGATGTTTTAAGTACGGTACTGCAGCGTCCGTCATTATATATAAGCAGCAGGGTTAAATCAATTACCAGCTCTTTGGCATTTGACATTCGATCGTGTTACTTGCAGCATTCGGTATGGATACTGTCTGTCCTGATAAATCCTGTTCTGCTATATCCTTGACATAGAGTGAGAGTTGCGATATCGTTAATTAACGTTTTCGGGGCAGGGTGCGTTCCTCTGATGGGACAATTCCCGACCGGCGGTGAGAGTCCGCGAACCTTTTGAGAAAGGGTTGAACCGGTGTAATTCCGGTACCGACGGTAGAGTCCGGATAGGAGAAAACAGCGATAAGCTTGTCTGAAAAACCCCGGGTCTATGCGGCTCGGTTTTTTTGTCTTTTTCTTACTCCTATCCAGATAATAAAAACAAACCTTTGGTTTGTTTTAGCTTTTTTCAAGCAGCAAGGTGTCTAAGATCTTTGCTGTGTTAAATTGTGTGAGTAATCAGGAGGGGTGGGGTATGAAAATTGTAGAAGGGCATCTGGAGGGGGAACATAAGAAGTTTGCGATTGTCGTGAGTAAAGTAAACTCATTTGTTACAGAAAAGCTGCTTGATGGTGCTGTAAACTGTCTTCTGGACAACGGGGTGGAGAAATCCGCGGTTCTTATAATCAGGGTTCCCGGTGCATGGGAAATTCCCATTACCGCAGAACGAGCAGCGAAATCAAATGCTTTTGACGCTGTAATTTGTCTAGGGGCTGTTATTCGGGATGAAATATCTCACTTTGAGTATGTAGCCACTGAAGTAAGTAAGGGGATAGCTGCTATATCCCGTACGACTGGAAAACCGGTAACATTCGGTGTCCTAATTACTGATACCATTGAGCAGGCGGTTGAATTGACCGGTGAGAAGAGTAACAACAAAGGGTGGGAAGCTGCTGGCTGCGCCCTGGAAATGGTGAATTTAATGGAAAAGATCGGTCAGTTTGAGGGCAGCAGTTTCCTGAATGGGATATTTTAGCTTAAAGCAAATCATCTATTGTCGAGAATGAAGTATTGCCCGCATCTTCCTCTTTTTCGAAACTGTTAATTATTTCCCTGTCTTTAATATCTTCATACATTTCCCAGAGAGCTTTTTTAATTAATGTCGAAGCATCATAATGAAAGATTTCCCTGAGGTAATTTAAAGCAGCTTCTTCATTCTTGTTAAATCTTATCGAAGTTATTCCCATAGTTCATAAACCTCCTCTCGTTTTCCAATATAGACAACAAAAAGATTTCCTTCTTCTATATAAAAAACGGCTCTGTATTTGCCTTTTCTAAGTCTGTAGTAATCGCGCTTATAATTTTCTTTCATTTTTTTTATATCAAATAGATTAAGATCTTTGGTTATATCTAGTGATATAAAAGCATTGTGAATATTTTGAATGATATTCTTTGGAATTTCTCTTTTCTTAATAGCTTTTATTACACTTGAT
>JAGLNY010000102.1 GCA_023139255.1 Spirochaetales bacterium | reverse complement strand
CGTATAGAGAACTCAATCCTCAAACGAAAGAGTATGTAGATACAGCTATCGAAAAAATTATTGATGCGAAAATAAAAAATAAAAAAATAATGGTTGTCACAGGAAGCGGCCCGAATATTCATGAGGGGGTTACAACATTAATTGCTGACCTGATGAGTAAAGGAGTAGTAGATAGTGTAACTACCAGTTCTGCAGTTGTTGCTCATGAAATGGCAGGAAGCCTTGATAGAGTAAAAAGAGTCTCATGGAAAGCTTTAGGGTTACAGGATAAAGATGATGAAATACCAAGAGGCGGGCTGTTTGAAATAACCAGTATGGATCAAATAGAAATCAATCAACTAAAGAATGAGATGATTATAGATGCTGAATTACTTAGCAGGGCAGAGAAACTCCAAGGGGATACCATAATTAAAGCAGCCGGTAATATGGCGTATCCGATGGGTTTAAGAACAGAGAATATTTCCAGAGAAATATTATCATTTGCAAAAGCATATCATGTGCCCTTTGAACAGGCAGCAGGATGGGGTGCAGATGAAAATACCATGATAGGAGCTGCGTCGAAATATGGATTGCCGGTAATTGTCAGCGTACCTCAGCTTATTGGCGGCGGGGCTGTGGGGCTTGCTATTGGTGAGAGTATACCTGTTTCCGAAAGATGTATGCGGATAGCCGGAATGATAGAGGAAGCTGAAGTTATCATTGAATCCGCAGTTGCCTTAACTCAGGAAATTCATGATGGACCCTTTGAATGTTATACGGGCCATGGAATATGGGCAAAGTGGAATGGTTTTAAAACTTGTTCATTAAAAGGGAAAACGCTGATAAGGATAGATGTTGACCCTAACTTATTAAAAGCAAAGCAGTTACAGGTTGATTCAGATAGTATTCAAAAGGCCATAGATAAGGGCTTGCCAAAGTCAAAGGTGACCGGGATCCCCTTTCGAATGGAGATGTCTGCGTTTGCACGACATGAAGGAAGCGTGCCGATAGTTGGGGATATCGGAGTAATATGGCCGATAATTGCCTATAAAACTGCAGAAGCATTGCACAAAAACCTTGATTTTATCAGTTATCCGCAACAAACAGAAAAAGGTAAAGAGATGAGAGAATGGATAGTCTCAAATGTTAAACCGGTAAACCGACAGAAAATATTGGAGAAAACTTCAACTTCAAAAGCCGTTTTTTTAGAAATGGCTCGGGGACAATGTATATGAAAGTAATTGGCATTATACCGGCACGTTTTGGGTCAACCAGATTGCCCGGAAAACCATTAAAAGATCTCTGCGGTAAAACAGTTCTTCAGCATGTATTTGAACATGCAAAACAGGCAAAAAAACTGGATGATGTAATCATAGCGTGTGATGATGAGCGGGTTTTTGACGAAGTGTCCCGTTTTGGCGGAACAGCAGTAATGACATCAACATCCCACCCAAATGGAAGCTGCCGCGCCGCAGAAGTTGCAAAGAATGTTGAGGCAGATTTTATTATAAATATACAAGGGGACGAACCATTTGTTTCGCCGGGTGTTATAGATGAACTAGCTGGTTTACTGCTGTCAAACAGGGATTTGTATTGTGCGACCTTATGCACGGGAGTAACCCCGGAATCATATAACAACCCGAATGTTGTTAAGGTAGTAAGAAATATTAAGGGGTTTGCCCTCTATTTCAGCAGATCATTAATCCCTTATCCGAGAAATGATATCGGTAACAATGTCTTTGAGCACATTGGTATGTATGGGTATAGTAAAGATTTTCTGATCACCTATTCTTCATTGACAGAGACACCTCTCTCGGAAATTGAATCACTTGAACAACTAAAAGTTCTTGAGCATGGATTTTCCATGATGGTGTATGAAACAAAAAGTGTGTATAACGCACTAAGTATCGATACTTTGGAAGATCTTGAGGAAGCAAGAAGCATAATCCGTACATCCCGGCAGGATTACTCAGGGGGAGTGAACTAATGGTATTCTCAGGGATATATGCCGCTATGATTACACCTTATGAAGATGAATCCGGGTATGTAAGTAAAAAAAGAATACATAAACTTTGTGATTTTCTTATTAAATCCGGTGTTCATGGTTTATTTATTTTGGGAACCACTGGAGAGGGGCTGCTTCTAAGTAAAGAAGAGCGTATGCAGGCAGCTGGACATATTATAAAAGCTGTAGATGGTCGTATTCCGGTAATTGTACATACCGGCGCATTATCGACAAAAGATACAATCGATTTAACTCTCCATGCCGGATCTATTCAAGCCGACGGAGCCGGTATAATAACACCTGCTTTTTACCGCGTTAGTGAAGGAGCAATCCTGAAACATTATACATCTATAGCAAGAGAGGTTAAAGATTTTCCCTTATTTGTATATAACCTTCCTGCTTTTACAAATAATACTGTATCCCCGGAATTGTTACTTGACATTGCAAAAAAATCAAAAAATATAGTTGGGATAAAATATAGTAGTAATAATTTTCAGCTGTTTGAGGATTACAGAAAAATGATGGGTAAAGATTTTCATATATTTATGGGGGATGACTCATTAATACTAAAATCTCTTCTTATGGGAGGGGATGGCTGTGTGTCAGGAAATGCATCAATCTATCCTGAATTGATAACCAAAATATACAATCTATTTCAACAGGAAAAATTAGGTCAGGCTTTGTATAAGCAGCTGGAACTTGATTCGTTTATGAAAATTCATGGGAAGGGAGCGATTTTAGATCATTTTAAAACAATTCTAAGATTAAGGGGTATTGATGTTGGAAGAGTTCGTTCTCCTTTACAGCAAACCAGTAGCGAAGAAGAGTTGGAAATACAAAAGAAAATCACAGCTATGCAAATTAAAATCATTGAGGAGAAGAACGTAACATGTTAACAAGAAATGAATTATTAAGTAATACAGAATTATGTATAAAAAAAAGTAAAGGATGCATGATCGGGCTTGCTGTCGGGGATGCCCTTGGTGATTTGGGGCGTGATAATGCCATGAGAAATACCTATGGAATAATTACAGATTTTTTTGACAGTCTGGCGGGAAGCACAGATGATACTGAGTTTGCACTGTTATCAGCAAAAGCACTTATAAAAAGTAATGGTGAGCTTTCAATGAAAGCGTTATATGAAACGTGGGAAGAATATATTTTAGTTGAAGGTGGAATTCTGAAAAGGGGAGGCCGACCTCTTTACGGAGCTGTCGCAAATTTGAAAAGGGGAATAATGCCTCCTTTATCAGGTCTGGATAATGTAATGAATAATGATGACGGTGCCGCGATGAGAATTTCCCCTATTGGAATAGTTAATGCTGGGAACCCTGATAAAGCCGCTGAAATGGCCATTATAGACGCACAGATGAGTCATGCTGAAGATGGGATAACAGCAGCGAAAATGGTGGCGGCAAGTGTTGCTGCGGCAATGGTGAATGGTACTACTGAAGAGGTGATTGAAGCCGGGTTACGGCAATTGAAGAAAGATACTTGGCTAGAGAGAGCCATGAAAACAGCAATGACAATTTGTAATGAGTCTGGGTGTATAGAAGATGCCTGGGAAAAATTACACACACAATTATGGACTCCAATTCATTCAGTAGCAGCGGAAGCAATCCCACAAATCTATGCCATTTATAGACTTGTAGATGGTGATTTCGCAAAATCTACATTCTGGGGTACCAATTTCGGGCGTGACGCGGATACTATAGGTGCTGTTTTAGGTGCTTTATGCGGTGCCCATTATGGAATTGATATAATTCCTGAACAATGGGTAGAAAGAGTACGTCGCCCGTCCGGAGTGTGTTTGCAGTTTACAAAAAACGAGGATATCATCCGGATTTCAGAACAATTGGCCGATATTCTCATTAATAATAAATGAAGTCAGGTATCTGATTTCAGATATACTTCCGGAAGATTCAATTGAATATCGGAAGAAAAAACTTTAGGAGGCCTTTTATGAAAAGGATCGTGTTTATGGTAGTGTGTGTACTGTTGGTACTTCTCCCGGTATCAATTTTTGCAGGAGCACAAGAAGAAGTGAGTGAAGAGGTAGTTACTCTAAACTGGTGGACAATTAATTCTGAAGATTATACTGCAGAGGTTCAGACTGCCCTGGCAAGAGAATTTGAGAAAGAACATCCAAATATCAAAGTAGAAGTAACAGTTCTTCCGTCAAGCGGGTTTGGGCAGAAGATGAATACCGCGCTCGGTGCGGGAGAGGGTGGGCCTGATTTGGCTTTTTTTTGGACTACTGCCTGGTATCCTGAGGCTCTTGACTTAACACCTTACATAGAAAGGGATAACTTTGATACTTCTATGTATATTGAGAGCTTCTGGAAAACAAGGGCCGTGGCTGGGGATAAAGTTGTTGGACTTCCCCTTGGTGTCGGGGCCAGCCTTGTAATGTATAATAAAGATATATTTGATGCTAAAGGAGTACCTTATCCGGAAAACGACTGGACAGTGTATGACTATCTGGAACTTGTTCAGGAACTGGAAAACAAAGATGTGAAGGCCTGGGGCGGTGATGCTCCGAGAAAACCTTTTAGGGCTTTATGGTTTAACTTTGACGCGCAACCCTATAGTGATGACAGTATGACAGTTGATGGATATATTAATGGCGAAGGTATGGTTGAAGCCTATACCTGGTTATGGGATTTAGTGAATACAGGAGCTGTACCATCAACCTCAGATCTTGATACGTTAAGTTCAGAAGGGACTGGCCCTGTAGATTTGTTTCTTGCGGGAAGATTAGCTATGGCTACTTTAAACCAGGGACATATGCTCACTGCAATCGATAGCGGGGTACGTTTTGGTGTAGTCCCGGAGCCTAGGGTTCCTGGAAATGACCGTTATTGTAATGCATGGTCATTAACCAGCTCTATTTGGAAAGGCACTGAACATCCGGATGAAGCCTGGGAATTCCTGAAATATTGGGTAGGCCCGGAAGGCCAACGATTTATTATGAATAAGGGTCATTTTTTCCCGTCAATTTCTTCTGTACTTGCAGAGTATGAAGGTGCGGATAAGGATTATGTCCAAGGTTTCTATGAAGTTCTTAATATGCCGCAAGTTGGGGAATGGTTAGGAACTCATTTGTCCGCGGGAACTGTTGCCCGTGCCATGCAGGATGTTTGGGATAAAGTAATACTGAATATGGTTGATAGAGACGCAATTAAGAGTGAGCTTGAAGCAATGATGCCTGCAGCGCAAAAAGCACTTGATGAATCCAGGGAAAGGCTTGGTAATTGATGTAATTTAAAAATCAAAGATTGTTAAAAATTGTCTTTGAAGTGTTGATCTGAACGTATGGGGTCCCGGGATGTTCCGGGACCCCATACATCTATAACCAATAGAGGTTTGACATGGTGTTAAAAAGTTTTTTTGCCACAAAAAGAGCCAGGAAAGAGACACGTGACGGCTTCATAAGTATTCTCCCCTGGATTATTGGATTTATAATCTTCTTTTTTCTTCCGGTTTTAAAGTCAGTATACTACAGTTTTACAGAATGGAGCTTTATGATCGACCCGGTTTGGATTGGTCTGGATAATTATAGATATATGTTTACCGATGACCCATTGTTTTATAAGGCACTATCGGTAACATTTAATTATGTATTACTTTCATTGCCGATAAAACTTTTTTTAGGAGTCATGCTTGCCCTGTTATTAAATTGGAAAATCAGGGGCATGAATTTGTATAGAACTTTATTCTATATACCCGCTGTCGTTTCAGGCGTTTCGGTAGCATTGATGTGGATGAGCTTATTACAACCGGATACTGGAATAGTTAATACCCTATTGAGTTATATTGGGATACAAGGCCCAGGATGGTTTTGGGACCCAAAATGGGCGCTCATATCAGTGGCAAGTTTGAGTGTCTGGAGAGTTGGGGGCAGTGCGGTAATTTATCTAGCGGGATTGCAGAATATTTCACCCCAATTATATGAAGCTTCTGAAATAGATGGAGCCGGTAAAATTAGGCAATTTTGGAAAATAACCCTACCGTTATTGACACCAACCCTGTTGTTCCAATTGATAATAGAGATGATTGGGTCTTTTAAAGTTTTTACGGAGGCGTTTGTTATTACGGGGGGCGGCCCTTTAAAAGCTACCTACTTTTATCTCTTATACTTCTATGAAGAAGCATTCCAAAATTCAAATACCGGATATGCCTCAGCACTTGTTGTGGTACTGGTTATAATTATTATGACGTTTACTGCAATTTTACGATATACATCAAAACATTGGGTCTATTATGAGTCATAGGATAAAAAGAGATATGGAAAATAAAATATATACATATAATAGGTTAAATAAATATAGAGTTCAACGTGGTATAAGCAAAAGTTTTAAATATATTCTCCTTACAGGAATATCTGTAGTCTATATGATCCCGATTTTGTGGATGATCTCAACATCATTAAAAGCCAGGGCGGATATCTTTGCCTGGCCGCCTATGCTGCTTCCCGAGATACCAAGATGGGAAAATTACAGGATAGCGTTTCAATCGTTTCCGCTGCTTCGATTTATGGGTAATTCCATGTTTTTGGTTTTTGTTAATATTTGCGGGGAATTACTGTCTGTACCATTAATAGCATATGGGTTTGCCCGATTACGGTTTCCCGCCAGGAATTTCCTGTTT
>JAGLNY010000101.1 GCA_023139255.1 Spirochaetales bacterium | reverse complement strand
GTATAATCACTCCCGATCCCAGGCTTCATATTTTTTCCCTGGTTGGTGATAACAGCCCACTGGGTTCCCTCACTTCCTGTTCCGGATGTAGTGGTTATGGCAACAATCGGGAAGGTTCTATCAGTAATTTCCTGTATATCATCTCCAATACAAAAGTCCCAGATAGGCCTGTCATGTCCAAGAGCTATAGCCATCCCTTTTGCCGCGTCAATCGCGCTTCCTCCTCCAAGGCCTATAACCACATCAACACCCATTCTTTTTGCCAAGGCTGCACCTGCATCTATTTGGGTGTTCAGGGGATTGGGATCCACTTCAGAAAAATGAACTGAGTCAACCCCATCTTTTTTCAGAATATTCTGAAGCCGGTTTACCAAACCATTTTCCTTAAAAAAGTTTCCGGTTGTTACAATCAATGCCTTCTTTCCAAAAGCTGAAACCTGTTCACCTGCCTGATTAAGTGAACCCTCACCAAAAACCAGCTTAACCGGTACATAAAATGAAAACCCTTTTATCATTTATTACTCCTATAAAATAAATTAAATCTCTAAAAATACGTGAATATTCCTAAAACTCATTCTCACTGGAATCTGCACATTGGTACCTCTTTCAATTCATTTCTTTCTTGATTAAATAATTCCTAATAACCCTTTCCAAAGGCCATGTTAGTTGTATATTCTGTCGGACTAGTTCGGAATGTAAAACTTCTGAAGGGACGGCGGGCAATTCACATCCAGTTTTCTTTGCTATTGCACAAGCTGTACCTGCCGCTTGACCTAGTTGCATTATAGTTCTTGACAAACGACAGCTCGAAGCTGCTATGGAACTAAAACTGGCAGCACGACACGCAATAAGAAGGTTTGTATAACCTTTCGGAATAAGACATCGGTAAGGTATGGGATAAGGTCTTTTCAAGTTCCCACCAGCTTTTGCACCATGTCGATCAAGAGAGTGATCGGCTATAGTGATAGTATCATTAAAGTAATTTTTATCTGGGGTTATTTTGACATCTCCTTCAGTTAATATATATTCACCGATTACCCGATACGTTTCTCGTACTCCTATTTCTGGAAAAAAAGAATGAATCTCATATCCACGGAATTCAGGATATTCCTTTTGAACATAATGCCACCATGACAGACAGCGTTTGTGACATTCCTTATATGAGATATCATAAGGGGTATTTAGAAATTCCTCCCCCAACATGATTGGAAGAATATTTACATTCCTGTCATCATTCGGATAAGAAACGATACTGGCAAAAGGATACTGTTTTTGCCACCAACAGCGGTCAGGAATATCTTTCGATAAGGTATCGATATACTGTCCCTTCCTTGGCTTTATTCTGAAAATCAGGCTGACCCCATTCATCCTGTCATTTGGCTTCTCTGGTGCTGAAGGTTCGCCATAGGTTTTCTTGCTTTCCTGCCCTTTAACCCGCCTGCATCCAGCAGCAAAACAAAAACACCCATCACCTGTCCCGTCTATCCAGAAGTCCGCGTAAATAGTTTCACCATTTGATAGAGTGATGTGGGTTATACGTTCGTTATTATGATGTACTTCTACAAATTGCGTGTTTAAAAGAATACGACATGTCGCTGTTTCTTCCAGCATGTCCATAATAACTTTTGCATATTCTTTTGGCTCAAAAATAACACCAAAGAGATTGTTCCGGGCGAAATTCTCGTCTTCCTTTAAATTTCGCATACCGTGCCGTACCAATGTATTGATATATTGCTTATCCGGGCAAACTACCAACTCACCTCCTGGAAATGATTTTCTACCCTGCCAAAGAAAGTGTCGCTCATATCCATAAATACTAGTAGCATATGGTATTTTTTTTAACCGAAGATATATTTCGAAGGGAATACCTGTACCACCCACTCCCGATTCCCACATGTTAACTCCACAACGATTAGCAGTACCACCTGGTTCAGGTGATCGCTCTATTATTATTGTCTTTAGTCCAGCCCTCGCTGCTGATATAGCTGCCCCAATCCCCCCAGAACCTCCGCCAACTATACATACATCATATCTATCTGTCATTAGAAGTATCCTCTCTCTCCAAATTCTTTAATAAAGTATTGCCATGATGATTCAATCGCTTAAAAAAGGTATGTTCAAAGATGTGATCAAGACCGGACATTTCTGCTTTATTGACTCTTTTGCCATAAGCACAGCCATAAAGCTCTTGATATTATCCTCAATATCGGTTTCACATGGAGCGCCTTCCATTAAAGCGTTTTTAAAATTTTCAAGAGTATACTGTAACTCTAGATTCTCTATAGCAACTTGTGTAATTTCATGACCAGATTGATAGGTTCCCAATAAATCTTCATTAACACCATGTTTTTCGTGTAGAATCACCTTGGAGTCATCAGTAAGTTCGAGGCAGCCTCTGCTGCCATAAATTTGAATATTACCATTCCAATCACCAATTTTGCCTTCTGCAGCCCAACAAGCACAATATACTCCGGTAACACCACCTGTCATATTAATAAGAGAATTAAACATGGGTTTTCCTTGAAACCAACTCCAAGGCACAACATTCTCAACCGCATATATTTTTTCAAAATCCTGGTTTGTCAAATACCGCATCAGATCAAAATGGTGTATCGACATATCGTCAAGGACAGGACTGGGCATCTCCAGGCGATATCCAGGTATCTTGACTGTTTGTTGATGGTTATAGATGAAGTAGCCAATTTCCCCTATGCCACCCTCGTCTATTATATTTTTTATCAGCGTAATACAATCCCTGCCTCGATAATTTTGGTTGATTATAAACCTAACATTGGGGTATAGCTTGTGGAGTTGTATGAATTCTCTTGCTTCATCAATATCCCTGGCAAGAGGTTTCTCACTGAGAATATGAATATTGTTTTCTAGTGCTATCCGTACTATATCACCATGCCGGTCAGGAGCAACAATCACAGCTACAGCATCCGGTCTCGTCAATTTAATTGCTTGAACTATGTCTGAAAAACATTTACTATTGTCTATTAAGCCAGTCATTCTTACTTGATCCAATGTTGCTTGATCGCTTTCAACAACACCAGCAAGATCATAGTTTTTGTTCTTACGTATATTCTCAAGCCAATTTCGGCCCCAGACACCCAATCCGCAGAGTAAGATACGAATCGGCAGTTGCGTTCTGATGATAGTTCCCATCAACATTACCTCCCCAATTAAATCTCTTGCAACATGGTTAATTTAGGTGAGTTTTACTTAAACCACCCTGATTTCTTCAGGTGAAGTCGTGAGTTGCTCAAAACCTGTTTCTGTAATCAGATAGTTATTCTCTATGATGGTAAAAAAAGTTGAACACTCCAGGTCAGGACATTCCAGTATCACCGGTTCAATCGACAGGATCATACCCAATTCGAGGGTCTTATGATTTCCTGATACAAGGAAGGGTTCTTCATGAATACCCAGACCAAGACCATGACCGGTCTGCCCCGCACCAAAGACCAGAAGCTTTTCATATCCGTCATCAATGATCGACCTGCGACCGGCTTCACAGATATCGTGAATTATCGCACCTGGGCGCAACAGCTCACGCACAGCATAATGAGCACGTGTTGCAGCAGCGTAAAGCTCCAGGTAGCGGTCATTTGAAACCTTTCCCAAAGAAGCGGTTCGTACCATATCTGCTACATAGCCATTAACTTCGCAGCCGCCATCAACCTGAATCGCATCTCCAGACTTTACCGCATAATCTGTTGCATACGAATCCCAGCAAATGCTACGTCCTTCCCAACCGGCGATCACCGTCAGAAATGGAACATTATCTGCACCAAGCTCATACATCCGTGCTTTAATAGAACGTGAAATATCCTTTTCAGTAGTTCCAGACTGTATAGTTGAAAATCCCCATTCAATTGCTTCAGCCGTAACCCGGCAAGCTTTTCGAATATAATTAATCTCACCAGGGGACTTAATACCCCTGATTGCCGACACAACATCATGGCATGAAACAATACGTAACGCTGGTAATATCTGGCGCAATCCATCAAATACAGACATTGGCATATAAAGCTTCTCGTTTCCACTAACTTCCATCGCTACCGTTGCATCTGCAAGCCCCAAATCGCGTAACGAATCGACCAGAGCGTTTAGTGTCACGTCACCCGCTGATTCCATACTCCCGCCCCAAAAGAATTTGTCCTTAATCCACGAGCTATGTGTTGCATTAATACGGCTCTCACTCAGAACAAACCGCGGTGCTTTAACGGTATCGGTAGGTATGATAACCGCTATATAGTCAGAACGAAAACAGAAGGCATCGGTTAACGGTCCGCCTGCGAAATAACGAAGGTTTTCTTCATCTGTGAATAAAAATGCATCAAAACCCTGCTTTTTACCACATTCTATAAGTTTTTCATACCGGTTTCGATATTCGTCCAAATCAAATTCGGAATACCGACCGGTTTGATATTCAAATCCAGCTTCAGTTTGATGTTTCATTATCTATCTCCTGCAAAACAGATCTCGCCTCGTTATAAAAATCCGTGATTTTCATTTTACTGAGAACATTGCGTGGGCGGCGTTTAATAAAAGGTCCGAACCCCTGCTCCTCCATAAGAAGATTCAACACGGAAAAGATGCCATATTTCACCGCAATATGTAAAAAACGATTGAATAGATTCTGAAGCTTCATAGCATAAGGAACCGAACCAGATTGAATTGCCGAAAAAAGCGATACAAAAAGTTGAGGGAATATATTATAGGTCATGCCAATTCCCCCTTTTGCCCCATACAAAAGCGCGGGGCAGAGAAGTTCATCATCACCGTTAAAAATAACTACCTCGGGATATTCAATAAGAATCCTTTTCATCAGGAAAAGATCAGAACCGCTGGATTTAATACCGATTACGCCCGGAATCTCGAGAAGTTCGCAAAAGAAAGAAAAAGTTAGATTATGTCCGGTTAAATGTGGTATATGATAAATCAGCAAAGGGAGCTGTGCCGCACTCGATACATCTTTATAGTAACTGACCAATTCTTTTGTACTATAGTTGGGCGGGGGCATTGCAGCAACTACGTGAACGCCGACGTTATTCGCATGCTCAGCCAGGATGATCGAGTCACGGGTATTATTAGTTCCGACATGTGCGATCACGATGCCAGAGAATTGTTTTGACACATCAACAGCAATTTTTGATGCTTCTTTTCGTTCTTCAATTCGCATGTTATATCCATCCCCAGTAGCACCGCAGACATAAAGTCCGTTGACTCCTTTTTGATAGAGATGTGACACTAATGATGCGAATTTGTTCTCCAAAAACTTATCCTGTTCATTGCAGGGACTTACTATTGCAGGGATAATCCCCTCGAGGTTTAAAGCCATATTTTCTCCTATATATGATCACATTTATAATTTGCAACTATTTTATTGTGCGTATTTCATCGATTGATTAGTATTTTCCACTGAAAAAACGCTACAGCACTTTCCAGATATTACCATAATGAATCCGTCTCGATTGTATTTGTGGAATATCGTCCATCATAATCACTAAAAGCAATCTCTAACCAGACAATCCAACCCTGAGCAGATGAACCGTTGGTGATACGAACCATGTTGTACCCGGAATGCAAAGTATCAGAATGGATCGCAAATGTCATCGCAGGTGTCTTTTTATCAGTCAGATCAGTTAGCATTACTGTTTCTGCAATATCTTCACATGCAATGTTGTTAACAGTCACACACCAGCTGTCAGCAAGGGAGCAAACCGGTAGTCCTTCTACTTTAAGGACTACTCGTGCCTGTTGCTTCTGACCGGGTGCCGGACCCGTGTGTATACGAAGCTCAGCGCACTGATCTGCAACTACTTCAACAGGCAGGGGTTCTGTTATTGACTGCCCCGGTACAAAAATATCATCAGGTGTCACTACATGTCGCCGGGATAAGGTTTGCAGGAGATCCCAATCACCTAGCTGGAGCTGAGCCAAATGGTAGCGTTTGGCGTTATCCGACTGCCGATAAGCCTCTCCAGTACACCCATAAGGACTATTATCGAAAAAATTGAACAAACTAATACCGCTGCACCCACGATCCAGCAAACTTACGGCAGCACCACGTGTGGTTTCCAGCGTCTGTTTTAAACCTTTTCCGCAACTCATTAAAGACGCCATCACACACCCTACCAACGTAACACCGGTACTCGCAAGCATTATTGTCCACTCCTCCACGGGGACATCGAAATTGTGCCGCAGAAAGGAAGAGATAATAACGGTATCGACCAGACCCTGGTGTGCCCAAGCAGACACATCAAAGCCCAACCCTATCGCTGTTTTTGGGCTTGCCGGCACACGGACACACAGCTTAACTTCATGACCAAGCTCTTCTGCCCGTTGATCCAGCAAATGGCGAATCTCAGCAATAAATTCTGTAAGCAATACTGCACCTTCTGCTTCCTGTCCGGGCTGGAAATAGTAGGGGTTACGCATCCAGTCAAGCTCAAAACCGTCCATGTCGTAACGTGCTATCATCTCCCGGGCATACGCCATTTGATAATCACGCACTTCTTTACGGCCATAGTCTAAGCAATGGCCATTATACGGATCATTATTAGGATCACGGCGAAACTCATGATGTTCTTTCCAAAACCGGTCATGTATGCAATGGTCAGGTTGGTTTACATAGTGTACATCATTCATACGCATGCTAAGCCAACATCGAATTCCGTGCAACCGACAACGCTCAAGCCAAACCGCGTATGGATCTATCCCACCTGAATGCAGCAGCCAGCATCCATGTACCCAGTTACGCATGTGCTGACGTCCATTAGGTCCGCCAGGCCATAGAACTTCATCAGGAATGCCGGAAAAAAAATGCTGGTTATTGTCTTTCCCCGGATCGTAACCATCCCATACAGTTTGCCTGGATTTACAGTCCACACTGCTTCGTTGACTATTGAGGCAGAACTGCAAATCAGTTATGCTGGTATTGGCGTATTGATCTACATAGGCACACACACCCTCTAAAGTCATTTCTTGATACGGATGCCAAGCATAAAAAAAACTGTTGTCAAGATTTACCACCAAATTACTCATACATGAATACTCCTTCTTGCTGCCCTTTAAATTATTTATTTGCCGAAATACCTAGAGCTTCACCGCCAGTTCATCCTTTAAAATAAAAATTCTACCGTTTCCCAATTAATATATGCTACATCATTTTCCCCGTCAAGGTATATATTATAATTAGGCACGTTTTATCATCTTTTTTACCTTTTCTTCACGTTCTCTTTTGTAATTATAATATATTTAGATATATTCTGGAATGATTTTCAGTAATTCGTTTTATAATGGAAGGTGATACATAGAAGATGGATAAGCAGCCTTGTATATCAAACTGGGGCTTCGCTAGTATTTTCAAAAGTTTGATCAGATGATCATGGATCCTCTCAATAGCAATGAGAAAGAATGCCACCTTGGAATGATAGCAAATCAGGATTTCAAAGCGGCATAATCTCCTGAATG
>JAGLNY010000100.1 GCA_023139255.1 Spirochaetales bacterium | reverse complement strand
GTACTACGTCCATATCCGCCCCACCAATAAAAACCGATCCCTTCACGGGTATAGTTTATCCATGTCCGCCCAATCTTCTTCGCTGTTATTGGTTCCTTGTGATCAAGAAGTGCCCGGATAAAAAAAAGCGGACCATTCACATCATCATCTGCAGCAAAATTCCTGAACTCTTTTACATACCCCGTAATATTCCCGTATGTTTTCCGTATCCGTTCATATGACCATATTGTAGGTTCAACAGGCGCTCCCAACCGTACACCCACACATTTCCCAAGAAGACCGCCGTATACTTTTTCCAGATATACTTTTTTCAGATCGATATTCTCTTTCATACTTCCCCTTTTTCTTCCTGCCACTATCCCTCATCAAAGAAATCAGGTATGAAACCCGAGGATAGCTGCTTTATATTTCAATTATCAATCATATAATAATGGTATCGTTACCGGTAACGTTTTCATCCTTATTAAATCTGAGTATAGAACGGTTTTTGCTGAAATTCAAGTATATAGAGTGAATTTTTTCACGTTTGCACCGTCCCCCACTTTCGTTTGAGCAGGCTGGAGCAACGTTCGATCGGCAGTCTGTTCGCTGCCATGATTTTATCGAGAATCCCGGAGGGGATATTATGATCTTTTCTAAAGAGGGCAGACAAAGCGCCGCTTAGTGCTGCTATTGTATCAGTATCACCCCCGATTGAACTCCCCGCGCATATGGCAGACCAGACATCCTCTGCAGTGAACGAGAAAATAGCAATAACAGAAGGGACGACCTCATTTGCACCTAAACCTGTCCCATTAACATTGTAGAGAAAATCCAGAAGATCATCGATTTTTGTTATTTTTGCAATCCGCGGAAGCAGTGCCTCTATCCTTTTCCCTGTTGAGGGCCCAACATGTACATATTCTGACATGCCGCTTCCAATCACTGCACCTTCCAGAGAGGATTCGATAATAGCATTACGGTCTCCTCCCACTAAGGCAGTATGCATCGCAAAAGAGAGTGACATCGCTGCCTCTATCGCAAGATTGGTGTTGTGAGTCGGGATGCAGCATTGATAAACTGCATCTACCAAATTTTTCCTGGTGGTACAGAGTACAGGTGCCAATACCCGCATAGGGGCACCGCAAGTAACTCCTTCCTTCCCTGCACTATGAGGATCCTCTCCTCTCTCAATCCCCTGCAAGGCTTTCAGGGAGCTTGGGCCGATATACCCCTTTCCCTTAGCATCAGTCTCTTTAATCCATCGCAGCAGTGTTTCTGTGGTATTTTTCACCGATACATATCCATCAATGCAATACTGTTCGATTAAATAGAGATTTTGCTCAGTGTCATCTGTTACTGTATATGGCTGCAGATCTGTATGGATTTTGGACAGACTTGGGTCCAGAAGCCTGTCAACATACCCAAATTTCTCTTTTATAGCATTCCTGGTCATGAATTCAGTCGGCATTCCCATTGCGTCACCGACTGCCAGGGCCTCAAGGACTTTTGTAAATAATTCTTTCATTGATAGTTATTACCTTATTAATCAGATTATTGATATCTCATTATTAGTTATGAGCCTTACTGCCCGTATACTATCCGGTAAACTCTGTATCGATATGGTATGGTCACTGATAGGAAATACATTCCCATCGACAATGACATACATCCCATCAGGGATGTCATCAACGGTAATACACTCACCAGGTTTAAATAGAAATTGCTCTATAATAATACTTTCATTTCCTATTTTCTTCTGTGAATCCACTATAATTTTATCCGCGAATACGATAGCAGCAGATACATCATCATAAGGCGAGAAACATAATGCGCCGGTGACAGCCTTTCCCCGATAGAACTCCCTGCGGTACAGCGGCGCGGCTATAACCTGGGCTGCATGCCCCATTCGGTAAGACTGCTCTATACCATCTCTCCTGAATTTAAGCCGTTTTTGGGCTGGAATAGCTTCCGGTCGTTTTTCAACCTTAACCCCATGTTCAATAAAGGCTTCAGCTGATAGATTGCAGCTTTTACCGTTTAACGTCCCCAGAAAAGTATCACCTATTATAACATCACAAAATCCATAACCAATATCCCGTCCGCCGGTCGCGACTGCAAGACAACCAACATCTTCACTTGTGAGATGCCTATTGAGATCGATCTTTAAAAGCTGCGTCTCACTACAAGTATGCAATGGCCCAATATTGGCGGTCCCGCCGGCTACTCCCAGAACCGGGACAGATTTTTCATGACGAATCATCCATCCCGCGATATGAGAAAGAAAGCCGTCTCCCCCGATCCCGATTAACATCGAAATATTATAAGTGAAGAAAGCCCCAAGGATAGAATCCAGCCCTTCCATAAAATCCGGATCTTGCAGCCCAACAACAGAAGTCGCCTGAAGATAGTTTTCCCCATAGAGTACAGGACCGGTAAATAGTTCATGCGATAAGCAAATTTTAGACAGCTTTTTCCCGATAGCAGCAAATCTGCCGCTTCCTCCGGAAAATGGATTGAATATGATACTAATTCTCATATATTATTAATCTCATCTAAGAGAAAAACTGTTCTACAAACTCACGGGATTGTATTAATTTCCCAGCTACTTCATCCTGATAGTAACGAAATGACGGCTCAACCACATAAAGCCCCTTATAGTTTCTCTCTTTTAGAGCGGCAAACACCCCGTCCCACTGCACATCCCCATCACCAGGGGGAAGGTGCTTCCCCGCTGATGAGAAATCACTTAAATGCAAATGGTTTAGAG
>JAGLNY010000010.1 GCA_023139255.1 Spirochaetales bacterium | reverse complement strand
GGATATTGCGGCAGCAGACCAGCATCAGAAGTACTGCTTGAAGGATTGAAGCGTCTTGAATACCGTGGGTATGACTCATCCGGCATCTGTGTCGGGACAGGTGATCAATACGAGCTGCTCAAAAAGAAGGGAAAAATCAGGGATCTGATAGAGATAGTCGGGGATAGGGTTTTCGGGGAGTTTGGAATTGGGCACACCCGCTGGGCAACGCATGGGGAAGCTAATGACCTGAATGCCCATCCGCATACCAGCGAATCCGGAAATGTCATAATAGTGCATAACGGGATTATTGAGAATTATCTGGAATTGAAGAAAAATCTTGAATCCTCAGGACAAACATTCCGAAGTGAAACGGACTCGGAAGTTATTGCTTATATGATAGATGCAGCCTATAAAGGAAATCTTGAGAATGCTGTGCGTGAAGTTCTCCCAATACTCAAAGGTACTTATGGGATTGCGGTGATCCACAAAAATGAGCCGGGAAAAATTGTAGGAGCCAGGAACGGCTCCCCATTGGTGCTGGGGATTGGGGATCACGAAATGTTTCTTGCATCTGATGTAACTGCGATTCTAGCCTATACAAAAGATGCAGTCTACTTAAATGATGGTGAAATAGTCTCACTAACCAAAGAAGGATACCGGACTTTTGATATAAATGATACGATTATTCAGAAGCAGGTTGAGCAGATCGGTTGGGAACTGGAACAGATTGAGAAAAAAGGGTTCAGCCATTTCATGCAGAAGGAGATCCATGAGCAGGTTGACTCAATTTTGCGGGCTTTTCAAGGCCGGCTTAATAAAGATTCAGCAACCGGCCATTTGGGTGGGCTTAACATGCTTCCGCATGAGCTTCTGGGCGTTAAAAGAGTAATAATCATGGCTGCCGGGACTTCCTATCATGCTGGAATGATTGGCGCATACTTGATAGAGAAGCTTGCAAGGATACCAGCCTACGCAGAGCTGTCATCTGAAGTCCGGTATAAGAACCCAGTAGTTGAACATGATTCCCTCTATTTTGTGGTTTCTCAATCCGGAGAAACCGCTGACACCCTGTACGCAATGCGGGAGGTGCAAAGGAAAGGGGGGAAGGTATTGGGTCTATGTAATGTTGTCGGGTCAACAATTGCACGTGAATCTGACGGAGGGGTGTACCTGCACTCAGGACCGGAGATTGCGGTAGCTTCCACAAAAGCATTTACCTCACAATTGACAGTTCTTTATATACTGGCATTAAGCCTTGCGAGGATGAGACATCTCTCAATTGAGGGTGGACTCAAAATAATACATGCACTGGAGGCTCTGCCGGAGCAAATTTCCCGAATACTTGCACAATCAGAACAAATAGAGGCTCTTGCCGGGAAATACCATGATTCCAGAAACTTTCTGTTTCTTGGCCGGGGAATGAATTACCCGGTTGCTATGGAAGGAGCACTAAAGCTCAAAGAGATCTCATATATACACGCAGAAGGATTCAGTGCAGCAGAAATTAAACATGGTCCCATTGCCCTCATCAATGAGAGTACCCCAAGTTTTTTTCTTGTACCGGATGATGCGCTTCGGGATAAAGTGATTACCAACATGAAAGAGGTTAAGGCCAGGAAAGGAAAACTTATTGCAGTGGCCGTGGAAGGTGACGATGAGATAGCTGAAATCGCGGATGATGTTATCTATATTCCCCATACGGAAGAAATCATGTATCCTTTCCTTATGGTTGTCCCCACACAGATATTTGCCTATTATTGTGCAATTAAGCTGGGGCGGGATGTAGATCAGCCGCGAAATCTGGCAAAAAGTGTTACGGT
>JAGLNY010000001.1 GCA_023139255.1 Spirochaetales bacterium | reverse complement strand
CCTGATGGTTGGACAGTTGTTACTTCCGATTCTTTACCATCAGCACATTGGGAACATACTATAGCTGTACAGAAGGATCACATAGAGGTGTTGACTGCTTTTTAATATCTTTCATGTGAGGTGATTTATGAAAAAAAGAATTTCTAGAGGCAATGTAAAACTTACAATCGTTTTTTTTGTTCTTATTGCGTTGGCAGCAGGCAGTGCCTATGCTGTAGGGTTGTATACTCCGGTTTCCGGGAAACCTGATGTTGAGGAAGCTTCAGCAGGTACTTTGCGAGAATTGACGGAAAATCAAGTTTCAGATATTGCAAATGTTGTTAACCTGCAAAACTCATTCAATATTGTGGTTGAAGCTGTACTTCCTTCAGTTGTTGAAATCGATGTAACACAGACAATTATCAGAGAGGTTCCTTCTTTCGGCGGTTTGCCGTGGTTTTTCGGTAACCCTGAATCCGGTGAATATGAGGCATCCAGTTTGGGTTCCGGGGTAATTTTCAAAAGAGTAGATGATTCATTCTATGTACTAACCAATCACCATGTAGCCGGCGAAGCAGATCAAATCGAAGTTGTACTCTCTGATGAGCGTGTTTTTGAGGCAACATTAGTTGGGTCCGATTCTCGAAGGGATTTAGCTGTAGTTACATTTACCACTGATAGACGTGATATTCCAATAGCCCCGCTCGGTAATTCAGCTGAATTAAAAGTAGGTGACTGGGTTTTGGCTATGGGAAGCCCCTACGGATATTTTTCGAGTGTTACTGCAGGTATAGTCAGTGCTTTAGGTCGATCTGGACGGGATATAAATAATTTGAATGATTTTATACAAACAGATGCATCTATTAACCAGGGAAATTCCGGAGGACCACTTGTCAATATTTGGGGTGAAGTCATAGGTATTAATACCTGGATAGCTGCACCAACAGGTGGAAACATCGGGTTGGGTTTTTCGATACCCATCAATAATGCGAAAGAAATCATTGATGAGATTCTTGAATATGGACGTGTAAGGGATGGATGGCTTGGTGTTTCAATGATTGATACTTCTGAGTTCGATCTTTTTTTTGAAGATTTAGGATTGATAAATGAGGAAGGTGTTTTCGTTGCAAATGTTTATTATGATTCACCTGCGTATAATGGAGGGATGAGACCCGGTGATTTTATTACCGGATTTGATGGTATCAATATTGCTGATACAGAAGTACTTTCACGTTCAATAAGTAATGCGAAAATCGGTGCTACGGTGATTATCACTGTACAAAGATTAGGAAAAACTATTGAATTGAGTATAGAACTTGCTGAACGGAGAAGCGAGGAAGAAATCGAAAGTAATGCTGGTAAATTATGGCCGGGTGTTTTTGTTCAGCCTCTTAATGATCAAAGCAGAAGTTCCCTTAAGTTGTCTCAAAGAGCACAGGGTTTAATCCTTATGTTGATGAGTGGTATCAGTAATCTAAATCCATTTTATCTTGCAGGATTACAGAATTATGATGTGATAACAAAAATAGACGATACACAGCTTAAGTCTGTTTCCGATTTTTATGAATCATTGGGAGAAAATGGTGTACAGTCTTACGAGGTTACCTATATACGGAATGGTGAAACACAAACTACACTTGTAGAGAGACAGGGACAATGAATAAAGAATTTCTTTCCCCGGAGATGATTCGAAATAATGCATTAAAACTTGTCCATACTATTCACAAAGAAGATAATTTCATTCCTGATATCATTTATGCCTCCTTGCGTGGCGGGGCTTATCTTGCTAATGTTTTCAGTGAGTATTATAAGCTTGTACGAAAAAATGGGAGACCGGTATTCTATGCTGCAGTTGTCGCACGTTCATATACAGACGTTCGTGAGCAATCAAATGTTATGATAGATGGATGGACATATTCTCCGGAGTATTTACGCACAGGCGACAAAATATTACTGGTTGATGATATATTTGATACAGGGAAAACTATAAATAAGTTGTGTGAAGTAATCATGGATAAAGGAATTCCAAGGGAAGATCTGAAAATAGCCGTTCATGACTATAAAGTGCCTGTTTACAAAAAAGAACATTTGCCTTTTCAACCTGACTATTACTGCAG